>JALZDV010000364.1 GCA_030862345.1 Actinomycetota bacterium
GTCCGGCGACCTCGGACGGCAGGTCCGACGCGACCACCCGCACGGTCACCGGTTGCTCGCCGGCCGATCTGATCGCCTCCGGGGCGCTCGCCTGTGGGTCTGCGGTGCGCAGGACATCCGCGGCGACGGCCATGATCTCGGTGGGCGTGCGGTAGTTGACGGTCAATTCGACCCGGCGCCAGTGCCCCTGTGCGTACGGATCGAGGGCCTCATCCCACGTCCGCAGACTGGACGGACCGCTGGCCTGGGCAAGGTCGCCGACCACCGTCATCGACCGGCTGGGGCAGCGCCGAGCCAGCATCCGCCACGCCATCGGAGACAACTCCTGCGCCTCGTCGACGATGACATGGCCGTAGGCCCAGGCCCGGTCCGACCCGGCCCGCTCGGCCGTCGTGTGCCGGGTCGGTGTGCCCCGATAGCGCGCGGCGACCAGGGACGCGTCCACGGGAACCATCAGGTCCAGTTCGGCGAGCATCTCCGCGGCGTACCCCTCCTCGGCGGCCTCCTCCGCGGCCCGGGCTACTGCCGCCGGGTCCGTGGGGACGATCGTGCCGAGCCGCTCGGCCAGTTCGTCCAGCAGCGGCATGTCGGCCGCCGTCCAGCCGGATTCGGCCGGTCGGCCGAGAACCTGCCGCTCCGCCGCGGGTAACCGGTTGGCGGCCCGGGCCAGCACTCGCTGATCGGCGTAGAGAGAGCGCAGGACATCCTCGGGGGTGAGCACCGGCCAGAAGGAATCCAGGGCGTCGGTGACCGGGTCGTGCTCACGGAGTTCGCTGAGCAGGTCTGCGCGGGAATTCGGGTCGGAAACGTCCTGGTCCAGGGCGCGGGCGGCCTGATCGGCCAATCCGTTGAGCAGTTCTCGGAGAAACACCGCTCGGGCGCGGTTGTGCGGCCGACGCGAGCGGCGGGCCCGCCCGCGGCAACGCGCCACCTCGTTCCGGTCGAGGAGCAGAGTCGTTCTCCCGTAACGTATTTCGAGTTCAGCTTCGGGTAGTGACTGGTGCAGCCGGATGGCATGGCCGAGAACGTCTGCCATCCGGACGTCCCCCTTGACCCCCGCCGCCGCATCGTCTTCCTCGGCGGTTACCCGAGCGCCGCGGTAGAGCCCGGAGACCGTCGACAGCAGGACGCCGGTTTCGCCGAGACTGGGCAGGACCCGCTCGATGTAGCGGAGGAACACATCGCCGGGACCGACGACGAGGACACCCCGCGAGGCCAGTTGCCGGCGGTGCTCATAGAGCAGGTAGGCCGCGCGATGCAGCGCCACGGCGGTCTTGCCGGTTCCGGGCCCGCCCTCGACGACAAGGACCCCGTCCAGGCCGGAGCGGATGACCGCGTCCTGTTCGGCCTGAATGGTGGCCACGATGTCACCCAGATGGCCGGTACGGGCGGCATTCAGGGCCGCCAGCAGGGCGCCCTCACCCGCGAGGTGTCGCTGATCGTCCTCGCTGACGGAGTCGAGATCGAGCACGTCGTCCTCGATGCCCAACACGAGGCGCTGCCGGGTCCGGATATGGCGACGCCGTACGACACCCTGCGGCGCCCGCGGAGTTGCCGCGTAGAACGGCCGCGCGGCAGGGGCGCGCCAGTCGACCAGCAAACGGTCGTAGTTCGGGCTGGCGACACCGATCCGGCCGATGTAGAACTGCTCACCGTCGGCGGCATCGATTCGGCCGAAACACAGGCCCTCCTCGATCCCGTCGAGTTGGGCGACCCGGTCTTCGAGCATGCTTGCCCGGCTGTCCCGCTCGGAGCGACCCTGATGGGTCAAGCCGGAGACCCGCTGCAGCCGGACGTCCGACAAGTCCGAGCGGGCCCGCGCGCGGAGCTCGTCTACCCGGCGGTAGAGCCCGGAGATGTAGGCCTGCTCAGTGGCGATCTCGTCCCGGGGATGGCCCGAACTACCGACCGAGAGGTCCGCGCCGGTCCGTACGTCGTCGATGATCGCGGCTCTCTTCTGCTCATCACGACGGCGGCGGTCGCGCGGGGCCCTCCATAGTACGAAGTGCGCCTCCTGTCACGTCGGAGCATCCGGCTGACGCACTCAGCCGGTCAGGCCGCCGACGACGAAGCGGGCCATCCGCTCGGCGAGATCACTGGGGACCTCCCACCGAAAGACGTAGAGCCAGGTGAAGGCGACGCCGAGCAGGACAGCACAGCTCAGCGAAGGGTCGGGCACCTCCGACAGCTCCCCCCGATCCCGGGCTCGAGTCAGAATTGCCTCCACCCGCTCGACGTCGGTGGCGATGAATCGCCGCTGCGCGCGGTGCTGGAACTCGGCATTCCCGAGTTCGGCAAGTAGGTACGGCAGGGCAGCCAAGGCGATCGGCACTTGGAACATCGTCAACAAGCCCTCCGATTCGGCCCGAAGATCGCCGAGCAGGGAGCCGGTGTCAACCGTGGGAACCATGTTCTGGTCATAGAACAGGGCGGCGATCACCACCTCAGCCTTGGTGTCGTAGCGGCGGTAGATCGCGCCCTTCCCGACTCGCGCCCGAGCAGCCACCGCATCGATCGTCAACGCGGGATAGCCGGAGCTGACCAGCAGTTCGCGTACCGCCTGCAGCAGTCGACCGTCGAGATCTGCATCCCGGGGTCGACCGCGGGGTTGCGGCTGCCTACTCATCGTGCCAATATACGGAACCATGAGTATCGGAACTGATAGAACCGTAAAGAAGCCGGCAACCGGCTCGAATACCGCCTTGGAGCGGTCAGCAGCCTGGGCCTTGATCGTCATCTCCTCGATCCACGTCGTCTTCTTCGGCATTCAGGTGGTGGGCTACGGCCACCTCAGTGCCTGGCTGGGAGGTGCGCTGTGGGGCCCTGAGGTGCTGGACGTCGAGATGTCGCAGGCCCAGGGTGCCTTCTGGCAGCTGTTGGGCAGCTTCGTGGTGCCGCTGGTGCTGCTGTCGGCACTGCTACTGCGGCTGCTGCGCGCGCGGGTGCCGATCCCCGGTTTCATCGGGTACGGCCTGGCGGTCTGGCTCCTGATCTGCTCCGCGGTGATGGAGCCGGCCGGCTTTGCGCTTGGCCTGATCCCGGCCGGTATGTTGATCCTCGCCCACCACCGTCGCTGAAGGTCAGCGGCGCAGGGGCTGCAGGTCCCACGCGCCGGTCTTGTAGTCGTCGGCCGCGGGCAGATATAGCCGCTGGACCGCCGCCAGCACTGCCTGGGCGATCGTGCTGCGGAATCGGGCATCCAGCAGCATCCGGCGGTCGACCGGATGAGAGAGGTAGCCGCAGTCCAGCCGTACGGCCGGCATCCTGGTCAGCCGCAAGAGATCCCAGGTCTTGGCGTGGGTTCCGCAGTCGAGCAGCGCCGTACGGGAGACCACCTCGCGGCGGAGCATGCTGGCGAAGCTCTCGCCGACCGAGGACCCCGGCCCGGATCCTGAGCCGGTGCCGAAGTAGTAGGTCGCGACCCCCCGGGCGTGCTGCGAGGAGTGGGACTCGACGTGCAGGCTGAGCAGCAGGTCGGCGTCGGTTGAGTTGGCCAGGGCGGCGCGTTCCAGCACGGTCGGGCTGCCGCGGCGACCACGGGTCAGGTAGGCCGTACCACCGGCAGCGGCCAGCTGACCCTCGATCCGCGAGGCGATGTCCCAGGTCAGGTCGGCCTCGGTGGTCTCACCCAGCACATGTCCCTTGTCCGGACCGCCATGGCCGGGATCGATGACTACCCGCTTGCCGAACAGGTGCGGGCCCGACGAGACCAAAGCCGCCTCCTGACGCAGCAGTTGCGGACGCCCGCCGCTGACGACCCGGTTGAGCTGCCGCAGCGCGCGGATGGTCGACGGACCGCAGGTGCCGTCCGGAGTGAGTCCGTAGTCGGCCTGAAAGCCACGCAGCGCCCGCTCGGTCATGAACCCGAACACGGCATCCGGCTTGCCCGCGTCATATCCCAGGCCGATCAGCCGCTCCTGCAGGGTAAGGACGTCGTCACCATGCATCAGCCGGCTCGGCGAGTACTGCAACAGCCGGTCGCCGAACCGCCAGCGTGCCGAGGTCATCGCATCGTATGTCTCGCGTCCCACGATCCCGTCCACCGACAACCCACGGACCTGCTGGAAATGCCGTACGGCCAGTTCCACCGCGGAGTCGTACTGCGCGCTCTCTATGTCGGCCGGTGTTCGGGGGCTGGGTCCGTCCGGTTCGTTCAGCAGTCCGAGCGCAGTGAGGATGTCGCGCACGTCGGCCACCCCGGCTCCGGTGTCACCGAGCCGCAGCACCGAGCTGCTGGGCTCCTGGGGTCGACTCACCGGATCATTCTGGCATCTGCGGTCCAGTCGATCGCGGGAACGAAAAAGCTGATCCGGCGGACTGGCCGGATCAGCTCACTGCGCCCCGTAGGGCCCAGACGTTGTTACAGGTAATCGGCGAGTTCGGCGAGGATGGCGGACTTGGGCTTGGCTCCGATGATCGACTTCACCGGCTTGCCGTCCACGTACACGGTCATCGTTGGAATGGACATGACGTTGTAGTCCATCGCGGTCTTGGGGTTCTCGTCGATGTTCAGCTTGGCGATGGTCAGCTTGTCAGCGTGCGACTCCGCGATCTCTTCCAAGACTGGGGCGATCATCTTGCACGGGGTGCACCACTCAGCCCAGAAGTCGACCAGTACGGGCTTGCTGGATCCCAGTACGTCGGTGTCGAAGCTGTCGTCGGTGACGGTCTTGGTGTTGCCTGCCATGGAATTCTCCTGTGGTCGTTGCGTGGCTCGGCTGTGTGGGGGTCCGGTGCTGTGGCTCAGGGGTGTTCGGCTTCGATCGGGATGTCGGCAAGCCAGCGTTCGGCGTCGATCGCTGCGGCGCAGCCGGTGCCGGCCGCGGTGATGGCCTGACGATAGGTGTGGTCAACGACATCGCCACAGGCGAACACGCCGTCGAGGTTTGTCTTCGTGAACGGGTGCTCCACGAGGACATAGCCAGCATCGTCGAGCTTGAGCTGGCCAGCGAACAGTTCGCTGCGCGGGTCGTGACCGATGGCGACGAACATCCCGGTGACGTCGAGGCGTTCCTTCTCGCCGCTGTCGGCGGCGGTCAGTTCGACGCCTTCGACCTTATCGGCTCCGTGCACCTCGCTGACCGTCGTCCCGAGCTTCCACTTGATCTTCTCGTTGTTCCGCGCCCGGTCCTGCATGATCTTGCTCGCCCGCAGCTCTTCGCGGCGGTGCACGACCGTCACGGACTTCGCGAACTTCGTGAGGAACGTGGCTTCCTCCATCGCGGAGTCGCCGCCGCCGACCACGACGATGTCCTGGTCGCGGAAGAAGAATCCGTCACAGGTCGCACAGGCCGACACGCCGCGGCCGAGCAGCCGGGCTTCGTTGTCCAGCCCCAGGTAGCGGTACTTCGACCCGGTGGCCACGATCACCGCCTTGGCGAGGTGCGTTTCGTCACCGACCTTGACGATCTTGGGATTGGCGGTCAGATCGACCTCGGTCACGTCTGCTGGGACCAACTCGGCACCGAAGCGCTCGGCCTGTCCACGCAGGTCCTCCATGAGCTGCGGCCCCTGGATGCCGTCGACGAAACCTGGGAAGTTCTCCACCTCGGTCGTTGTCATCAACGCACCGCCGTACTGGTGGCCTTCGAAGACCAGCGGGACGAGGTTGGCCCGCGCGGCGTAGATCGCCGCGGTGTACCCGGCCGGTCCGGAGCCGATGATGATGACGTTACGTACCTGGTCAGGCACCTGCTATCCCCTCCTTCCGGTGGTTGCTGAGAGCACAACGTGAGGGTACGGGCGGGCATTCCCGAACGGGTGCCCGCGAGGCCCGTGCGGAGCCTAGATCCGGCCCTCGTCGATGGCCTCGATCTCGGGACTTTCCAGGGAGCAGTCGTCCACCACGATCACGCGGGCGATTGCGGGATCGGACGTGGTGAAGAACACCGCGTCACGGTCGCGCCCGCGGTAGCGGATCTCGATGACGCCGATCAACTCGTCGACACCCGCGACCTGGACACTCGGCACGCAGTCCTGCGGCGCCGGCGTGCCGTCCAGGCGCAGCGGCTCGTCGCCCTCCCCTCCGGTCACCAGGGCGCCGACCGCATCGGGCAAGCTGGTCGCGTCGAGGTCGGGCAGGTCTGCGGCTACGGGTGCCGCGCTTTCCTGGCCACCAGCCGTCACATCGCCCCCCGGGCTGTCGCCCAGCACCTGAGACAGCGCCACGCCACCCCCACCGAGGACGATCACCCCGGCTGCAGCGATCCCGGTCAGCTGCTGGCGCCGCTTACGCCGGTCTCGCAGTTGGCCGATCGAGACCGCCGAGGCCTCGAGATCCAGGGCAGCGTCGACCCGTGCGATGACGTCCGCCGGCATGGAAATCGGTGGCAGCCACCGCAGGTCGTGGCCGGTTTGGTCCAGAGCCCGCAGCACCTGCGTGCAGTCGGCACAGCCCTCGGCGTGGGCGCGAACCGAGCGATCCTGCGCTGCCGGCAGCAGATTGGCTGACAGGTCGGCCAGGACATCGAGATTGGGGCCGCCCGGTGGATGTGGCGACGTGGTCATGTCCCGACCTCCTCCCCGCTTGAATTGCGTGCGCTGACAACTATCTATGACGGTAGCGCCCCAGGGCTTCTTCCTGATTGCTCGAAGTTCAGACGTGACCGGCGTCGTGGCGGTTCCCCTGGCCGTCAGGGTCACGAAGATGCCCGAGTGAGACGGCCAGTCGAGCGCGGCCGCGCGCGCAGCGGCTCTTGATCGTTCCCACCGGCACCCCGAGGGCCTCGGCGGCATCAGCAACGGGAAAACCGTGCACGTCGACCAGGACGATGGCTGCCCGCTGGTCGATCGGCAGATCACCGAGGGCCTCTTCGACGGCGATGCCGAGTTCACGTTCGGCGATCCGGTCGCGCGGGTCGGCCGGCTGGAGGGCCTCCTCCTCGCGCATGGGCACACTCGGACGCGCGGACCGGCGCCGCGCCTGGTCGAGGCAGGAGTTGACCACGATCCGATGCAGCCAGGTGGTGACCGCCGACTGGCCGCGGAAGGAGGCCGCGCTGCGGAACGCCGAGATCAGGGCCTCCTGTACGGCATCGGCCGCGTCCTCCGGGCTGCGACTAGTGCGCAGAGCCACCGCCCATAGCCGGTCCCGGTGTCGCCGGACCAACTCGTTGAACG
>JALZDV010000374.1 GCA_030862345.1 Actinomycetota bacterium
CCCTGCGCCCCATCGAGACGGGTGCGAGCACAGCGAGACGGCGCCTGATCTCCGTCCCGCGGGCGGACCCCGGCCCGGACTCGATCACGTCCTCGGAATCCGATGCCCGCGACATCATCCGTAGGCCATGACCCGATCTAGTGCCGCTTGTGCCAACGCCCGGCTGCGGCTATCGGCGTCGACAACGGTGGGCCCATCGGGCCGAAGTACGACCTCGACGAGCACGTTGGCTATTCGGGTCACCGTGATCTGGACGGTGCTGATGCTCCCGTCCTCACCGCTTTCCAGTCGCATCTCGAAGAAGGCCATCTCGTCACCGACACCGGAATCGGTACCGACGTAGGTGATCGAGGCGTACTCGTTGACCACCGGACATGCCTGAGCGTCCACGCTCAACCGGGCCAGGGCATCAGCGGCTTGCTGGTCGGACTCGTACTGGAGGTCGGACTGGGTCAGCACACCGTCCGAGATCACCCAAGCCTTGGCAACCACCTCGTCCGGCCCGGAGTACTGCACCCAGGCGTTCTCTGCCCCGCACAAGCCGGGGAACACCAACGTGGCGCCGTACGGAACCGTCCCGGGCCCGGACTCGCCGGCCGCCTGGATGTCCTCCCAGGTGAGCAGCGAGTCCGCGCTGACAGCAAACGTCCCCGGCGACGGGGCATCACCCCCGTCCGGCGGCTGCTCGGTGGTCTGAGGTGCAGAAGCGCTCTCGGCGGGAGGAGTCTGCGCGGTGCTGACCCCTTCCTCGGCATCGGATGCGGAGTCCCGGGGTGCGTCAGCATCACTGAGGACCTCGGCGTCCCCACCGCCGGCGGCGCTCGTCGCAGCGTCGGGCTGCAGTTGCGGAAGCACCACAAGGCCGCCAAGTGCCAGGGCAGCCACGGCGGCGGCAGTGGCCGCAGCGACTCGGGCACGCGCCCGGCGGGCACGCCGCGCCCGGACGTCGGGCAGGCCAGCGGCCTCGGTGTGTTCCACGGCGCTGCGGAGAGCGTCGAAGCGATCGCGCAACTGATCAGGCATCGTCGGCTCCCTCCTCGTCGGTAATAATCCTCAGCTGTCCTGCTAGGGCGGTCCGCCCCCGGGACAGTCGTGCCTTGACGGTGCCGGTCGGGACACCCAGTTGAGCTGCGATCGTCTCGATGGACAGGTCGGCCAGATAGAAGAGCACCAGCGCCTCACGCTGGGTCTGGGGTAGGTGTTTGAGGCCCGCGACCAGTGCCACGTGGTCCTCGCTCGGGCCAGGTGTCGTCTCGAGTCGTTGCCTACGACCGAAGGCCATGGCCGTACGTGCCCTACGCCAGCGGCTGATCGCAACCCGATGCGACACCGTACGCACCCAGGCGACCGGATCAGCGTGTCCGGACACAGTCGACCAGCGGGCCAGCGCGCGAGCGAAGCCCTCCTGAACCGCATCCTGGGCTTCTGGCCAACTCCCGGTCATTGCGAAGACCTGGGCGGTCAGGCTTCCCACGTGCGCGGAATAGAACGCGCTGAAGTCCCGACCCTGGTCCTCTGATGCCTGAGGAATCTTGGCGAAGGTCTCGGTGCCGGGGTCGTCGTATGCGGGGCGTACCGGATCCCCGAGCACGCTCACCTCCGTCACCGTCACAGCCGTACTACGTCCGGTCGGCCGTCTGGGTTGCATGATCCTCCGGGCAGACCCTGGGACCATGGGGTCAAGTGGATTACCGTCAGTGTCGGACGAATCGTTACAACAGCGGGACAGAAGCGGAGTGGGGCGGCATGGCTGAGCAGGAGAACACTGAGTACCAGAACATCATTGTCGAACGCGACGGCGACACGGTCACGGTGATCATGAACCGACCCACCCGGCGTAACGCGCTGTCCCGAGCGCACCTGGCCGACCTGCTGGCCGCCTTTCGCGAGATCGGCCGCAGTGACGCCAACGGAGTGATCCTCGCCGCCAACGGTCCGGTCTTCTCGGCCGGTCACGACTTCGCCGACGTCTATGACCATGACCACTCAGAGGTCCGGAGCCTGCTGCAGTTGTGCACCGAGCTCATGCAGACGATCCAGGCGATCCCGCAGGTGGTCATCGCTCGGGTCCACGCGCTGGCCACCGCGGCCGGGGCCCAGTTGGTGGCCTCCTGTGACCTCGCGGTTGCCGCGGATACCGCTGGGATCGCCGCACCCGGTGGCAAGGGTGGCTGGTTCTGTCATACCCCCATGGTGGCGATCGCTCGCAATGTCGGCCGCAAGCAAGCCATGGAGATTGCGCTGACCGGCGACGTGATCGACGCCGCAACGGCCACCGAATGGGGGCTGTTCAACGCGGCAGTGCCGGAGTCGGAACTGGAGAAGGCCACCCAGGATCTACTCGACCGGGCGACCCGCGGGAGTCGGGCCTCCAAAGGCCTCGGAAAGCAGGCGCTCTACGCCCAGCTCGACCGGCCGGAACGCGACGCGTACACCTACGCCGTCGAGGTCATGGCCGCGGCGAGCCAGACCGCTGCCGCACGCGAGGGCATGGCCTCTTTCCTGGAGAAGCGCCACCCCGTCTGGCCTGACTAGGGTCGAATCCAATCCCCATGCCAGGCACCATAAACCAGCACGATGTGACCTGGCGACCGTCTCACTATGCACTGGCCGGGCCGCGCCACAGGTCCACTCCACCGTCGGTGGCCAAGGTGTCGATCTCAGCGAGCTCATCCGCGGTGATGTCCAGCTTGTCCAATGCGGCCACGCTGTTCTCGATCTGGTGCACCGAACTGGCACCGACGACCAAGGACGTCACCCGCTCGTCGCGCAACGCCCAGGCCAGAGC
>JALZDV010000400.1 GCA_030862345.1 Actinomycetota bacterium
GGTGTACGTCGACCGCACTCCCGTCGAGGGTGACCTCCACCTCGTAGTAGCCCTCCTCGTCGCCGACCTCGGTCCCGCTGACCCGCCCCTCGCCGACATGGTTGAGTGCCGCGGTCGAGGCCTGTTCGAGCGCGCTACCCGTGATCGGGGTGTCTGCGTCGTCCTGCCCGCCGCCGGCCAGAACGGCGCCCGTGCCGACCGCGAACGTGCCAGCAGCGACCGCCGCCCCGAGAAACCACGTTGTGCTGCGCTTCATCGTCCGACTCCTCTTCCTGGATCCCACCGAGCCGCGCGTTGGCCGGCGACCGAGGCGTCGCTCGCCTCGATGGTAAGCGTGCGCCTGGGAGGCTGACTCCCAGCTGAACGCGGCGCAGCGCCTCAGTCGGCCGACCGCGGCAATCGGACATCGAAACGCGCACCACCGGCGGAGGACTCGGTCAGCTTGACCGTCCCGCCGTGACCGGTCACGACCTCGGCGACGATGGCCAGGCCCAATCCGGCCCCTCCATCGTCGCGCGCACGGGCATCGTCGAGTCGGGAGAACCGAGCAAAGACTGCTTCCCGATTTCTCCGAGCCACGCCCTGGCCGTCGTCGTCGACCCGGAGCACCACGACATCGCCGTGCTCGCGCAAGCTGACCTCGACGCGTGAATTCGCATGTCGCACAGCGTTGTCCAAGAGGTTTCCGATCACTCGACGCAGCAGGGCTGCATCGCCTCGTACGCGGCCGCCGGACACCCTCGAGGTGTCCAGCGCCACGCCTGTCCTGCCGCCCAGGCGCTGAGCCTCACCGAACACCAGGTCGTCCAGGTCCACCGACTCGTACAACGGTGTCGAGGGCTGCTCATCAGCACGCGCCAGCACGAGCAGATTCTCGACCAGCTGCTGCACCCGCAGGCTCTCGGCCAGAACCGTCTCGGCCAGTTCCGGTGCGGTTGCCCGATCCGGATGTGCGAGGACCACCTCCGCGTGCGCCCGGATAGTTGCCATCGGGGAGCGCAGTTCGTGCGAGGCGTCGGAAACGAATTGCCGCTGGCGCAGCCCTGCCGTCTCCAGTCGGGCCAACATCCGGTTCATCGTCACGGCGAGACGGGAGATCTCGTCGTCACCGCCCGGCTGCGGGACGCGTCTATGCAGTTCCTTGGCCGACACCTCGTCCACCTCGCGACGGATCGCTTCGACCGGTGCCAGCGCCCCACCAACGACCCGCCAGGTAGTCAACCCGAGGAGCAGCAACAGGATCGGGACACCGGCCGCCAGCAGTGTGGTCAGCGCCCGTCTCGATTCGACGACGCGGTCCAGGGCGTGTGCGGCAACGACGGTGTACCGCCCCTGCGCCGTGTCGGCCACGGCGGCGACCGCGAGGTAACCGTCATCGTCGAAGGGGACGGTGATCGGCGCCGACTCGCCCGATGCTACGTCGGACAATGCCCCGGGACCGACCTCAGCCGAACTGGATCTGATCACGTCACCGGCACTGTCCAGAACCTGGACCAGGCGGTCATCGTCCTCAGGCAGCCGCAGAGCCCCCACCCCGGATTCCGCCAGGGCGGTGGCGATCTGATCTGCCTGCGCCTGAGCGCCGGTGCGCACGGTGTCGGTGAGCCGCGTAGTCAGCATGGAGACAAGGACGAAGGATCCGGCGATCAGCGCGACCGCCACGAGGGCCGTTGCGACGAGGGTGATCCGCACCCGAACGGTCCCGAATCGGATTCGCCACCTCCGAGGTGCGGATGAGCCGGGATCAGCCGCCATCAGCGGCCAGTCGGTATCCAGCGCCGCGCACGGTGGTGATGGACTCCCGGCCGAACGGACGGTCCAGCTTGTTACGGAGATGCCGTACGTAAACTTCAACGATGTTGGGGTCGCCCTCGAAGTCGTAATCCCAGACATGGTCGAGAATTTGGCGCTTGGATACGACCTCGCCGCGACGGCGAAGCAGGTACTCCAGCAGCGAATGTTCTCGTGCCGTCAACCCGATCGGGACGCCCCCACGTGAGACCCGCTTGCCGGCCGGGTCCAGATGCAGATCCCCCGCCGTCAGTACCGCCGGGCGTTCCTGGGCGCCGCGCCGGATCAGGGCGCGGAGGCGGGCCAGCAACACCGCGTAGGAAAACGGCTTGGTCAAGAAGTCGTCGGCACCGGTGTCCAGCGCCTCGACCTCGTCCTCCTCGCCATCCTTCGCGGTGAGCATGAGAATCGGCGTCCACACCCGTTCTCGGCGCAGGGTCTGGCAGATCAGATAGCCATTGACCCCGGGCAACATGATGTCCAACACGATCGCGTCATACGGATGCTCGCGGGCCAGCCACAGGCCGTCGGTGCCGTCAAGAGCGACATCGACAGCAAAGCCGTCCGCCTCCAGCCCGTTCCGCAGTCCGGCGGCCAGCCGCTTCTCATCCTCGACGACCAGGACTCTCAAGATCTGCGCCCCCTCGTTCGGCCGGGCGCCCCGGTGCCGGGCGAAGTGGGTGGGTCCAAGTCACCGAGCGTGTACGACTCAAGCTGAATGGTGGCTGAACATCGCGTATGGGCCAAGCAGGTCAGCCTGGAGCGTCCTCGCCGGTCAGCCGCGCCAGATCATCAGGATGCGCGAAAGCCTCGGCCAGGGCAGCACGTAATGACCACGCGCCGTGCCGCCAGGCCAGTGCTCGGCCGAGCGCATCCGGTCCGGTGCCTCTGTGGACATGGTCCATCCCGCCCGCCGTCCACCACGACACCACCCGGTCCCCGGTCACAACCAGGGGATCGTGGCAGGCGATCCGGCCCGGCAGAGAATTCATCCCCAGCCGTCGTGCCGCGATGCCCGCTCCCGGAAGTTCCGACCAATTCGACACCGACGTGGCGGTAGAGGTGACGGCCGCGGTCACGACCTCGCTGGCCAGCGGCAAGTCGAGCAGATCGGCGACCGCTGCTACCAGACCTCGGGCCGGAACTGGAATCCTGTCCAGCAGCGGGAGCAAGTACGGCGCGTCCAGCAGCACAGCTTCGTCCCGCTCAACGGTCAATTCCGGAGCAACCCGGACGCGGACCGGCGGTTCCACGGCAATGCCGTCGAGAGCCTGTGCCAAGCGCGGGTAGATATCCACCAAGACGGCGCTGCGTACGGTCCGCTCGCGCTCGCCGAGCCGCTCGAGCAGCTCGATGGCGCTGCCTGGATCGGTGAGGACGTCTTCGATCGTGGTCAGGCAGCGCACCAGGTGCAGTCGGTCCAGCGGGATATCCGCGACGTCGAAGAGCCCCTCCAGTTCTTCTGCGGCCGGGTGACGTAGCCGGTCCGGCCGTCCCCCCTTCAGCACGGGGTGGGTCGACAGCCACCAGCCGGTGTACGACGGAACCGCGATCTGTTCACCGTCGATGGTGACGATGGCGTCGGCGAGCACCTCCTGGGGCAGTTCTGCCAGCAGGTCCAACGCCGCCGGCCACCGGTCCGGCCGGACCAGATCGAGGTCGCGTACGGCGACGAGACCGGACAGGATCGGCGGCGACTGGCTCTCCGGAAGCCGATCGAAAATCGCGTCACACCAAAGGCTTTCCGCATCAAGGTCATGCTCGGTCTCACCAAGCTCGTGGTCGTCGGCTCGGAGGACCGCGAAGGTGTCCAGAACGCCCACCGCGACGAGCGGTGCGGCGCCGACCGCTGCCAGCAGATCCGGGTCGACGAGTCCGAGCGCGTCCGGGTCGAGAACCGCGGCCAATCGCGAGCCAGGCAGCAGCAACTCCCCAGCGGGGACCCATTCCCCGTCGGAGTCGGGCAGTGCCATGTCGGCCAGCCAGGGATAGGCCCCGGCGCCGACACCGGCAGCGTGCACGAGCGACAGGACCGCCCGGGCGATCGGATCGGGCTCGTCCTCCTCATAGGAGGCTTCGACCGCGGCCCGGACCTGTGGCGAGGTCAGGACACCGATGGCAGTCGCCCGAGTGGCTCCGAGTCGCTCCAGCAGGCGGCAAGCGTCGTCCTCGACCACCGCGTCGGGGTGGATGACTCTCAGTCCGAGAGCACCGAGCTCGACCGTCTCGAGATCCCGCTCCGGCAGCAGCAGCCCGCGGGCTCCGTAGGCTGTCCTGCCGTCGGCCAACGGAACCGGGATCGCCGACAGGGCGTCCCGGTCCTCGAGCGAGCCGGTGCGCTGCAGTCCGGCGTAGAGCCGACCCCACCACCGCGCCGGGCGATCCACGGTGGACACCAGATCGACCACACCAGACAGGCCCAGGCGCCGGACGCCCAGCATCGCCAGGACCGGTGCGTCGGTGCGGTGCGACCACGATGCCGGCAACAGGCCGCCAATGACGTCGGCGAGAGCGGTGATCAGCTCTTCGCTGGCCGGGTCCAGGACGGTGGCCCGCTGCGGCCGAACCCGGTAGCCCGCCCACGGAGGCGCGTCGAGCCCGTCGTTCCGGCGGGCCTCGGGCAGCCACTCCAGCGAGCGGAGTTGGGCAACGATCGCGCGGCCCAATTGGGCGTCCAACTCGGCAGCAGCCAGTCCGGGACTCGGCAGCAGCGCCAGGACCGCCCGATCCTCGGCGAGGCCAAGGACGAGCTCGCCAAAGATCCCCGCCGCGGCCACTGTGAGGTGTTCGGTCACCGGGCCCGGCGCGACATGGCGCCGGTCGGGGGCCAACGGGTAGGAGGCCATGAGCCGCAGTGGCAGGGATAGCGGCTCGTCGCTGGGCGTCGGCGCGTGGACGACCTGTCGACCGGGAAGTGGTTGCGGCAGTCCGTCCTCGATCGGTACAGCCCAGGTGACAGTCCACTGTGAACGTTCTTGTTCTTCGATCGGGCGGTCGGCGAGGAGTTCGGCGGGCAGCTGCCCAGATGCGGTACACACCCGCCAGCGCTGGGTGTGGTCGTCGTCCTGCAGGAGTATGTCCGCGCCATCGGCGCCGCGCCGCAGCGTTCGGTCGCCGATGTCCAGCTTGGCCAGGCCAGGCAGGCCCAGAAGGATGTCCGCGCCGATGTCCGCGAACATGGCGAGAACGAGGTCGCGGGCATGGGGGCGCAGTGGCAGCCGGACCTCGGTGTCAAAGCCCGGTGGAGGTGGACCGCTCCCCCCGGCAACCGGGAACGGAAGTCTCAGCACCGGCACCGATCCCCGGCTGGCGCCGCGGCGGCGCTCGACCTCGCCGGCCAGGGACGCAATCGCCAGGACGGCTGCGCGGCTTTCGGCCGCGCTGAACCGCACACCCCCGGTACGTGAGACGATGCTCGGCTCGTCGCTGACCGCCAGCACTGCCG
>JALZDV010000422.1 GCA_030862345.1 Actinomycetota bacterium
GCCTGCACGCGTTCGTATGCGTACCGCGTCATCGTCGCCACGTCGTGGGTGAGCAGCACTCGCCCCTCCGCGGCCGCCCACTCCAACACCGCTGGATCGTCCGCTCCCCGGAGCCCGGCATCCTGCAGGCGGACGATGTCGATCTTCGGGTTGCGCCGGAGGACGCCGCGGACGATGTCGTTGTTGAGGTTCTCGTCCGCGGCGAGGGGCAGCATGCTCTCGAGTCGTCAGCCGGTGCGGCGGGCCAACAGGCGGTCCCGGACGCCAGTTGGATCGAACCGAGCTTCGTTCTCGTCGCGGACGGCGCGAGTCTCAGATTCGGTGTCGCGCAGGTGACCATCCACGTCGGTGCGGTGCCTCAAGTAGTAGGTCACCACTGCGTAGACGTCCACCAGGGCGACGGACGGATACTGCTGCGCGATCTCCTCTGCGGTCGCGCCCGCGCGGAAGGCGTGGACGAGGGAAGCCAGCGTCACGCGGGAGGTTCCCACTCGAACGACTCCGTGCACGTCCGTCATCAGCGGTACGGGTTCGGGCTGAACCTCGAGGAGCATGGGTACCACCTCCTACTGCAGCTTACCGCCTACTTCGAGGCCCAGTGCGTGGCGGAACGTGACGTCGAACAGGGGTTGAAACGCGCTGTTCCACCCCCTGCCGTTCGGGCCGGTGGTGCTCAAGATTCTCTCACCAGATGGCTGGCGACCTGCAGCGGGACGCGCTCCTGCTCGATGCGGCGCACGCGCCTCCAGCCTGGGTCCGTAAGACACTTGTACATAGTGCGTTCCGCGTCGCCGAGGTGGGGAAGAAGCTTGCGAGGTGAACACGGGATGGACTGACCGCGATGATCGGTCCAGGCACCGTACTTCTCGTAGGAGGCGTAGGTCTGCTCGTCCATGAGGATCGTCAGGGCGTCGACGCCGTTCGAGCGAAGGCAGTTAACGATCTCGTATCCGGCCGCGTCGATGTCGCCCCAGTACAGCACGCGGGGGCATGACCGCAGCCAGGCCAGCTGACCAAGGGTGCTGGCACCCTCGAAACCCGCTCCCTCGACCACGATTCCGCTGCGAACTGGGGGGAAGAACACGGCGGTGTCCTTGTTCTCGGTGATGAGGACGACACGGGGTTCGTAGGCGAGTGCCGGTACGTCGCCGATGGTCGTGCTGTCGTGCACGCGACCGCCAGCTCGGCGGTGGTCGAGGTCAAGGTAGGTGAAGTGCACGCGACGAGGGCGGTCGATGAGGCCCAGGTCGTCCTTGCCGGCGAGATGCCGCACAAGCCGGAGGTTGGTGTTGAGCCACTTGCCGTGCAGGCCTTCGATGGGAACCTGACGCGCCGTCAGGCCCGCCGCATCGTGGTCAGCGAACCAGGACGCCGCCCGGCAGAACAGGTCGAATTTGGTGTCACTGAACGGCGCCGTGCTGCGTAGCGTGCTCGCCATGTCGGCCGCGGGGAACCGCTGCCGCAGGGTAGCCAGCCGCGTCCTTGCCGTGGCAAGGCGATCCTTCCAGCCCCCGCCGACGAGACGCGCGGCGGCGTCGATGTCGGGGATGAGCACGTGGCTGGGCAGCGATTGCCGGGTTCCGATCACCCGTCGGTCCTGCCAGCGCACCGTCAGCCCTCGCTGGGCGGCCCAGTCGCGCCAGCCCAGCGCCCACCGACGAACCCGGTCGAAGTCGCCTTCCAGACTCGCCCTGGACGGCTTGCCCAAGGGCACGTCGCAGGGCCAGCCGCCCTCATAGGCATCGGTGAGGTCATGGTTCCATCGACGGTGCAGGGACTTGTCGAGCTCCCGCACCACGTCCTCCGGGGTCCTCATGAGGGCGGGGAGGAGGTCGGAGCTGGGGTCTCGGGTACGACGACGGAGACGTGCGAGTGGTGCTTACTGTTCTTGGTCACCTGGAGCAGCAGGTCCACGTACGGTTCGATCGCCGTCACCTTGTCGTTGGGCACACCGATGATTAGTTGGAAGCCGAGCCCTCGCCACGCCGACACCGCTCGGCCTGCGAACTCGCTGTCCGACTTGACGAACCCCTCGTCGAGGAACACGGGGCGTAGCGGGGGCGGGCGAGGTCCGCGTCGCCCAACTGGTAGCGCAGCGCGGCGCCGACGATGAACGCCACCAGCTCTTGGGTCTCGCCACCGGACTTGCCGCCGAGGCTGGCGTAGACACCGAGCTGACGGCCGGAGACGTCCCGGCGTTCCGCCTCGATGTAGACGTGGCGACGCACGTCGATAAAGTGATCGCGTTCGGAAGCTGTCGGCGAGCTTCGGAGACGGTCGATGAACGTCTTCAAGTGCAGGAAGCGGGCTTCCACCTGATCATCGCTCAGGACAGAGGTGGAGTCCGAGGCCAGGAACCTCAGATTCTTCCTGAACTGCGCGATGTCCTTTCCTTCTCGTCGGGTCAAGGTGATGTGGAGACGGTCTCGGCCCACACCGAAGGGCAGCTTGGAGAGGATGCCGTTGACCGGTACCAGCCTGGACTCGATCTCCTCGATCGACTCCTGAAACGCGCCGTGCAGTCGCAACAAGTCCTGGCCGGACCATTCATTGACGCTGCGACTGAAATTCACGCGCCGCTCGTGGAGCCCACTGCTGACGAGCTCGTCCAGGATCGCCCGGAACCCCTCGTAGGACTCCACCGGATCCACGCCGAGGTTCGGACGGGGCCATTGCTCCTGAAAGCGCTCGAACTTATCTCGGAGCCGTCGGGCCGCGGAAACCGCATCCTTGCGGGCCTGACTACCCTGCTCGGCGAGCCGGATCCTCAGCAATCTTACGGAGGACGTGAAGCGTTCGAACGATGGTTCCGGATCTATCTCCGCGAACTCGGCGACAAGTCGTTTCCGTTGGTCCTCACCTAGCACGAGCGAGCCATCGAGCCGCATCTGCTGCAGAAGCTCCATGACTTGCTCGTGGCGGGGCACGAGCTTACCGTAGTGGGAATCCAGGTCAGGCTGCTCGGCCTCCGCCAGGTGCATGTTGCGCTGCCAATCGGTCAGGCGCTCTGTGAGGGTTTCCTCTTCTTGTTTAAGTTGGGCCAGTACGTCGCTGGCGCCGATCAGCCGAGCGATCTCGGCCCACTTCCCATCGATCTGGTCGTCGATGCTGGTTACGT
>JALZDV010000427.1 GCA_030862345.1 Actinomycetota bacterium
GGATAGCGCGGTACGACGACGACCAGGTGCAGGTCCGGGTTGTCGCGTAGGGCATCGGCGAACAGCTTGGCGACCTGCGTCGACCACATGTACTGGTCCTCGAGGTAGATCAGCCTCCTGGCCCGGCGGATCGCCTTGCCGTATCCGCGGGCGACCGATCGTTCTCCCATGGGAGCGAAGTCATAGCCCGGACGGATTGACGGGTACGTGCGCCGCACCTGGACGGCATGCGGCCCGCAGACGGGTGGATCCGGCGGCTGATCGGGCAGCGGGTCCGCGGTCAGATCCGCGTTGCTCAGTTTGTCCTTCGCCCAGGCGACCGGATCGTGCGAGTCCAGCGACGTCGGGTCGAACCAGCGCTCGCGGAACGTCGTGTCCAAGGCTCCGACGACCGGCCCGTGCATCTCGAGTTGTACGTCGTGCCAGGGCGGGCGCGGGCCGTACTTCTTCGACATCGGCGGGGCCTGCGGATCCCCGGTGTGGTCGGCGTCGTCGCGGCGGCCGTGACACAGATCGATCCCGCCGGCGAAGGCAACGTCACGCTCGGGATGCTGAGGGTGGCGCAGGACGACCAACTTCTGATGATGCGAGCCGAACCGGCGTACCCGCTGGTCGAGTAGGACCTCACCGCCAGCCTCCTCGACCTCGTCTCCGAGGTGCCGGTTCTCCTCTTCGCTGTAGGACATCTTGTCCGAATGCGAGCGCCACATCAGCCCCTTGACTATCACCCCACGGCGGGCCGCTGAGCTGAACAGCTCGCCGACCGTCGGCCCATCCGGTCGCATCCGCTCGTCCGGGTCGCCGCGCCAGTCGGTGAAGAACAAGTGATCCCCCGCGTGCAGACCCTCGACGGCGGCGACGAGGCGGTCGAAGTACACCGCCCCGTGCACCCGAGGTACCACGAGGTTGCCCTCGCGCCACAGCGGCAGATCCGTGGTCTCGTTCCCCCGCTCGGCTGCGCTGAGAAACCAGTCGACGGTCGACATTCCACCCACCCTCGGTCGCGACGACCCTACCCAGAGGATTCGAGTTTCTCCGGAGATAGTCACCTCTGGAGGGGGTGGGCGGCTCCGCCTCGGGGCCGGCCGGCTGCACCTGGTGACTCCGAGCCCGGGCACCGAGGACAAACCCGGGATCTCCCGGGTCGCGCCGACCGAGCGAACCCAGCTGACCGGGGAGGTTGTGCTGCATGTCAACGATTGCCGACGGGTCTTCGCCGACCTGGAGGCGCGCGGGCTGAGCTTGGCTCAGCGCAGGGCCGCGACTCGGGCTAGCACGTCGGGCGGCGGCTCCGGACGTACTGAATCGGCTGCGGTGACCGCGTCCGCGGCGACCAGCCGGATCGGAATGACACCCGCCCAGGTGCCGTCGGCCAGGTCCGCCTCGTCGTCGATCGGGTCTCCGGAACGGATTTTCACCGAGGCTTCGGCCAGCGGAAGGGCCAGCACGACCGTGGCCGCGAGTTCCTTGCGGGTGTGCGCTCGCAGCGTTGCCATCCGGCCGGGCACGACGTGGTCGACGACCAGGGTCAGCGCACGGACCTTCTCCGCCGAGTCATCGACCACTCGGGGACTGCCCATGACGACCGCTGACCGGTAGTTCATCGAGTGGTGGAAGGCGGAGCGGGCCAACACGAAACCGTCCAGCACCGTGAAGGTCACGCAGATCGGCCGCTCGGGCGCTGCCAGCAGGCTCAACGAGGCGACCGAGCCGTGCAGGTACAGCGTGCCCCCCTCGTCCGGGCCGTCGACGTCGAACCCGAAGGCCGTCGGCAGCACCAGTGGAGCACCGTCGACCAGAATGCCGAAGTGGCAGATCGGGGCGGCGTCGAGTACGTCGTAGAGGTCCTGCCGGTCGGCACTCGCCCGGTCCCGGCGGCGGTTGAGGGTCGTGCGCGGAGTAGGCGAGAGCGGAAGGCAAGCGCGTACTGACGGCTCGGTGGCAACGGACATGCCATCATGATGGAACCTGACTAGCCTGCTGTGACGGGTCAATTGTCGTCTACTTTCCAGGACACTTGCCATGGCTCAGCCGATCCTGCCGCTCTCCCTGCAGCGCGCATCGGGTCGATCGCTGACCTCACAGGTGGCCGACCAGGTGCGCGAGTTGGTCCGGACCGGCGTGCTGCGACCGGGGGACCGATTGCCCAGCATCCGGGCGCTGGCCGCCGACCTCCCAGTTGCCCGGGCTGGGGTGGAGCAGGCCTACGACCAGCTGATCGCCGAGGGGTGGCTGGCCGCCCGACGAGGGGCCGGCACCTACGTGGCCGAGATCGGCCGGCTTCCGGCCACCCTTCCGGCCGTCGCCCGACCCGCGCAGCCCGCCGGAGCGGTCGGGTCCACCCCGGTCGGGCTGGATACCGGGACCCCATGGATGGACCTCCGCCACGAAGCAGGCTGGCGGCGCGCCTGGCGGGACGTCTCGGC
>JALZDV010000446.1 GCA_030862345.1 Actinomycetota bacterium
AGTTCACCGATGTCGTCTACCGGATCGACGACGCCGGGTACGCCGTACTCACCATCAACCGGCCGCAGCGGATGAACAGCTTCACCGGCCGAACCGTCGATGAACTGATCAGCGGGTTCAAGCACGCCTGGGTGGACAAGCGGGTGGCCGCGGTCGTCCTCACCGGCGCCGGGGAACGGGCGTTCTGCACCGGCGGGGACGTCAAGTTGAGAGCCGAGACCGGCGGGTACGGCGAGACGGAGTGGGGCAGCTTCGAAATCGAGCGCCTGCACCGGATCATGCGCGAGATCCCCAAGCCGGTGATTGCCGCGGTCAACGGTGCCGCGGTCGGCGGTGGGCATGTCCTGCATGTGCTGTGCGACCTGTCCGTCGCCGCCGAGCATGCCCGGTTCGGCCAGACCGGGCCGAAGGTCGGGTCATTCGACGCCGGGTTCGGATCGGCTTATCTGGCAAGGGTTGTCGGGGAGAAGCGCGCCCGGCAGATCTGGTTCCTGCTCGACCTCTACGACGCGGTGACCGCAGAGCGTTGGGGACTGGTCAACGAGGTCGTGCCCGCGGACCAGCTGATGGCCAAGGCGGGTGAGTACGCCACGAAGATCTCCTCGTACTCCCCGACCGCCCTGAGGTTCCTCAAGCACTCGTTCAACGCCGACACAGATCACATCGGGGCAATTGGTGCGTTGGCCTTCGACGGGCTGGACCTGTTCACCGAGACCGAGGAGAGCAAGGAGGGCGCGACGGCATTCGCCGAGAAGCGGCCGCCGGATTTCTCGCCGTACCGCTAGTCCCCCGCAAGCTCTGGAGATCACGGCCAGGGGGCAGGGTCAGACGCGCTCGAGGACCACGACCGGGATCTCCCGGTCGGTCTTGGCCTGGTACTGGTCGTACTGATGCCAGTGCTTGAGCATCTCCTGCCAGAGCTGTGCACGTTCTTCGCCACTGGCCGTCCGCGCCCGAGCCGGGAACCGGTCGCCCCAGATCTGCACCTCCACATCGGGATTGTCGGTCAGGTTGAGGTACCACTCGGGATGTGTCGGGGCCCCACCCTTGGACGCGACGATGACCGGGTTGTCTCCGGACTTGCCGTAGATGAGCGCGCTGTCGCGCTGCCTTCCGGACCTTCGTCCGGTCGTCGTGAGGATCAGAGTCTGCGTGCCGTTCCAATCGTGGCCTTCCGCACCCCTGGTCTCGCGGTACTTCCGTACGTGTTCGTCGCCGAAAAGCATGGGGTCCTCCCTCGCGCTCCGAGAGCTAGGTGTGTCTCGGGCTGTCTCGAGGTTCAAGGACCGTGGGGGTTCGGGCATTCCGCGGCGAGGTAGTACCCCGGCTCACTCCGGCGAGCCGTCGTCGAGTGCCAGCAACTGCGCCTGGGCGGCCATGAGGTCCTGGACCTCATCGATCCAGGCCATGGTCGCCTCGGCCTGCAGGACGCCGTACCGGGCCGTGGCCCGGCCGAAGCGCCGCGAGGCGTTGGCCTCCAACGAATCGAGATGCGAAACGACCGTGAGCAGTTTGGCGCGGGTCTGCGCGGCCGCCTGCCGGTGCGCCTCGAGCTGATCGGCCAACCGGTCCGGGCTCATGAAGGAGCCCAGAAAGGTCTTGAGCACCACAGGATCCCGATGGCGCTGCTTCTGCGGCACCGCGGGAGCATCGAGCCACTCGCGCAACGCCGTCATCCCGGCGGGCGTGGGCTCGTAGACCCGCTTGTTCGGGTAGCGGTCCTGCTCGACGGTGCTTCCGCTGGCCCAGCCCAGTTCTTCGAGCCGGGACAGCTCGGTATAGAGCTGGCTGCGGCTCAGCGGCCAGAAGAAGGACACCGACCGCTCGGCGAATGCCACGATGTCGTAGCCCGACCCTGGGCGCTTTGCCAACAGCCCGAGAACGACGAAGGTCGGAACACCCGGTGTCATGTCCACAAACTAAACTAGTCCGAGCTGGACTAGGCCGGTTCCGGCGGCTGATGCGATCGAGAGCGCGTCAATACGCACAGCCCGGGTCGCCGGGCAGCAGCGGGCGAAACACCATAGGGGTTGGCGGGTCAGAGCCGATCATCCAGGGGGTCAACTCGTTGGCCTGGCCGAGCGCCTCCAGCAGGGTCTGCGCCTCAGCGCCGATCACCTCGATGCAACTGTCGATCCCGATCACCGGAGTTTCCGGTGCGGTGGCGATCGGCCACACCATGGGCTCCGGGTCCAGTCCTTCATCCACCGGCGGCGCGGACTCGGAACTGATCCGATAGGCGACGACGCCGTTCGGCACGTACTGCTGGCTGTCGGCCCCGGCCAGGCCCTGGGCGGCGTCGATGAAACCCTGTAGCGCCTCCCGCGCCGCGAGTTGCTCGGCGCTGAGATTGGCATCCGGCGCCTCTGGGTAGCTCAGCGCGTACGCCGAGTGCGAGACCGTACGACCATTGCTCGTCAACGTAACGGTGGTGGTGGGCACGTCGGTGACGCCTGGTTCGCCGTAGTCGATCTGGCCCTCCAGCAGCCCTGCCTCCTCGGCCGCTGCGAACAACTCCTGGATCTGGCCCTCGGTGACACGGGCGGCCTGCAGCGGCCTGATCGCTGGACCGGGATAGATTTCGATCATCACGCCCGGCACAATCACCGTTCCGTCGCCGAGCAGCAGGAACTGCGCGGTGTTGCGCAGGTTGTACTCCAGCGGCAGGAACCCGCCCTCGGCCTTGACGGACACCAGCACGTCATCGGCGCCGGTGGGATGGTCGTACGGCGCGGCACCCGGCCTTCCGCCGGTCCCCCCGGCGTCGTCTGGTCCTTGCAAGACACTCCCGCATCC
>JALZDV010000455.1 GCA_030862345.1 Actinomycetota bacterium
GTGAGCCCTGGTCGTCCCCCGAGGGCATCGACGTCAAGCCGATGTACGACGCGGCCGACCTCGACGGTCTCGACGCGCTCGACACCTGGCCGGGCCTGAGCCCGTTCCTCCGCGGGCCCTACCCGACGATGTACACGACCCAGCCGTGGCCGATCCGGCAGTACGCCGGGTTCTCGACGGCGACCGAGTCCAACGCGTTCTACCGGCGCAACCTCGCCGCCGGGCAGAAGGGCCTTTCCATCGCGTTCGACCTGACCACCCACCGCGGCTACGACTCGGACCACCCCCGCGTCCGCGCAGACGTCGGGATGGCGGGCGTGGCCATCGACTCGATCTACGACATGCGCCAGCTCTTCGACGGCATCCCGCTGGCCGAGATGTCGGTGTCGATGACGATGAACGGCGCGGTGCTCCCGGTGCTGGCGCTCTACATCGCCGCCGCGGAGGAGCAGGGTGTTGCCCCCGAACAACTCTCGGGAACGATCCAGAACGACATCCTCAAGGAGTTCATGGTCCGTAACACCTACATCTATCCGCCCGGCCCATCGATGCAGATCGTCAGCGACATCTTCAGCTACACCTCGCAGAAGATGCCGAAATACAACTCGATCTCGATCTCGGGCTATCACATCCAGGAGGCGGGGGCGACCGCCGACCTGGAACTGGCCTACACCCTGGCCGATGGGATGGAGTACATCCGGGCCGGTCAGGCGGCCGGGTTGGACATCGACGTCTTCGCGCCGCGGCTGTCCTTTTTCTGGGCGGTCGGGATGAACTTCTTCATGGAGGTCGCGAAGCTGCGAGCCGGGCGATTGCTCTGGGCGAAACTGGTCGCCGATGCCGGTGCCAAGAACGACCGGTCCCTTTCGCTGCGCGCGCACTGCCAGACCTCGGGCTGGTCACTGACCGCGCAGGATGTCTTCAACAACGTCGTACGGACCTGCCTGGAGGCGATGGCCGCGACCCAGGGGCACACGCAGTCGCTGCACACGAACGCGTTGGACGAAGCACTGTCGTTGCCGACGGACTTCTCCGCGCGGATCGCCCGCAACACCCAGATCATGCTCGCCCAGGAATCCGGTACGACGCGAGTCATCGACCCGTGGGGCGGGTCGGCCTACGTCGAGAAGCTGACCTACGACCTGGCACGGCGTGCCTGGGCTCACATCCAGGAGGTCGAGGCAGCCGGGGGGATGGCTCGGGCGATCGAGGAGGGCCTGCCCAAACTCCGGATCGAGGAGGCCGCTGCCCGTACCCAGGCACGTATCGACGCGGGCCGACAGCCGGTGATCGGGGTCAACAAGTATCGAGTGGACGTCGACGAGGACATCGACGTCCTGAAGATCGACAATGCCGACGTCCTCGCCCAGCAGGTGGCGCGGTTGAAGACCCTCCGCGCCGAACGTGACGCACCGGCCTGCGAAGCGGCGCTCAAGAGGCTGACCGATGCCGCCTGGGCGGCCGCCGAGGGACGCCGAGGTGGCGACCTGGCCGACAACCTGCTCACCCTGGCAATCGACGCAGCCCGCGCCAAGGCGACCGTCGGTGAGATCTCCTCGGCACTGGAAGAGGTGTACGGCCGCCACCAGGCCACCGTGCGGACGATCACCGGCGTCTACCGGGACGAGGCGGGGACCGTGGACAACATCGAGAAGACCCGCCGGCTGGCCGTCGAGTTCGAGTCCGCGGAGGGCCGCCGGCCGCGGATCCTGGTGGCCAAGATGGGCCAGGACGGGCACGACCGGGGTCAGAAGGTGATCGCCACCGCGTTCGCCGACCTCGGCTTCGACGTCGACGTCGGACCGCTGTTCCAGACCCCCGAAGAGGTCGCCCTCCAGGCTGTGGAGGCCGACGTCCACATCATCGGGGTCAGTTCGCTGGCCGCCGGTCACCTCACCCTGGTACCGGCCCTGCGAGCGGCGCTGGCTGAGCTCGAGGCCGACCACATACTGATCGCCGTCGGTGGCGTCATCCCACCCGATGACTACGTCGAACTGCAAGCGGCCGGCGCTAGCGCAATCTTCCCGCCCGGAACGGTCATCGCCACCGCGGCGCAGGACCTGCTCGCGACGCTGTCCGATCGCCTCGGGCATCCGTGAGCGGGTGCGCGGCCCGGTGAGCGATGCCGATGGCTGACCCGGTCGTGCGACTCGTCGACGGCGTGCTGACCGGATCCCGTACGGCGCTCGCCCGAGCGATCACCTTGGTGGAGTCCCGGCGTAGCGACCACCGCGCGCAAGCCCAAGATCTAATGCTCGCTCTGCTGCCACACGCAGGATCCGCGGCCCGGGTGGGGATCAGCGGTGTGCCAGGGGTGGGCAAGTCCACCTTCATCGATGCGTTGGGTACGTCCCTGACGGCGGACGGGCACCGGGTCGCCGTGCTGGCTGTAGACCCGTCGTCGATCCGCAGCGGCGGGTCGATCCTCGGTGACAAGACTCGGATGTCGCGGCTCGCCGTCGACCAGGCGGCCTTCATCCGGCCCGCCCCGACCGCGGGCACGCTCGGCGGGGTGGCTCAAGCCACCCGCGAGTCCATGGTGGTCGTGGAGGCGGCTGGCTACGACACAGTGCTGGTGGAGACCGTCGGAGTCGGTCAGTCCGAGGTAGCGGTCGCGGACATGGTCGACTCGTTCCTCTACCTGACCATGGCGCGTACAGGTGACCAGTTGCAGGGGATCAAGCGCGGGATTCTGGAGATCGCCGACGTGATCGCCGTGAACAAGGCCGATGGCCCGCACGCCGACGACGCCCGGCGCGCGGCACGGGAGCTCGCCGGAGCGTTGCGCATGCTGCGCGGTGCTGACACAGATTGGCAGGTGCCGGTTCTCACCTGCTCGGGGCTGGACGGCAGTGGGCTTGACGAGGTCTGGGCGAAGGTCCTCGCTCATCGGGAGACGCTGGCTGCGAGCGGGGAGTTGGACAGACGACGACAGCGCCAAGAGGTGCAATGGACCTGGCGGATGGTGCGCGACACCCTCGAGCACGACCTGCGCGAGCACCCGGCGGTACGCAAGCTGGCGCCGGACTTGGAGCGGGCCGTACGGGCCGGCCAACTCACCCCGTCACTTGCGGCCCGGCAGATCCTGGATGCCTTCCGGGACGGCCAGGTTCTCTCGACGATTCCGGAGTCGTGACGACCAGCAGCTAGCATGTGATCCACGCGATCATGGAGCTGGGACCCGATTTCCGGCGGATTCTTGGTCACAGCTCCATGATCCCGGAGGCGCTGGTCCTCCACAGCCCCCGATTCCCCGTGCACAGATCGGCCGACCGCGGCCACTGACCGCTGGTTGACGGCGACGGTGTGCCAGTGGACAAGCGCCTGGCAGCCTTGGCGGCACGCCAGGGCGGGGCGATCACGCGCGATCAGCTGCTATCGGCGCTCCCACCAGCCGAGGTTCGCAGACGGCTACGGCGCGGAGAGTGGCGATCGACGCCGTGGCGTGGAATCTATGTCGAGGCGGAGGTGCCACACGACCTGCACTCACTCGTCCGAGCCGCGGCCCTGCTCGCTGGCGGAGACTTGGTCGCTTGTCATACGACAGCGGCCGCCCTTTGGGGGTTCGGAATCTTCTCGGACGACCGCCTGCACTTCCTCGGCCCGAACGCTGTCGACAACCGGCGTCGGCCTGGGCTGCAGATCCATCCCTCGGTCCTGGGCACCGATGATGCGGTTCTGGTCGGTGGTGTCTGGTGTACCCCTCCCGCCCGAACCGCCTGCGATGTCGTACGGCTCAGCGGGGCAATCGATGGTCTGGCGATCCTGGACCGGGCGTTGGCCAGCGGAACCTGCAGCCGAGATAACCTCGTAGCTGCATCGATCGAGCAGGCCGGGCTGCGCCAGGTCATCCGCCTGCGCTGGCTCATTCCGCGTGCCGACCCGCTGGCCGAGTCACCGATCGAGTCGCGGATGCGCTGGCGGTTCCTCGAAGCCCGACTGCCTGCGCCGGCTTGCCAGATTCGAGTCGGAGATGTGGGCGATCGTTGGCATCGGCTGGACACCGGATGGCGGGACCGTCGAGTCGGTGCTGAGTTCGACGGCGGAATCGCCCACCTGACGCACGACCAACTGCGCGCTGATCGGGATCGGCACAACTGGCTCACCGAGAATGGCTGGACGCTTCTGCATTTCACTGACATCGACGTCTACCGCCGGCATGCCCGCATGGTTGCCACCGTGCGCCGACTCCTCGACCGCGACGTCGCCTGACTCCGCGATCATGGAGCTGTGACCCGATTTTGGCCCAGAACGTGGTCACAGCTCCATGATCACGGGGGGGCTAGACGGGGAGCAGGCCGCGGCGCTCCAGTAGCGGCTCGATCCGGGGTGGTCGCCCCCGAAACGCTGCGAAAGCCGCCATCGGGTCGATGCTTCCGCCGCGGGACAGCAGCGCCGTGCGGAACACGTCTCCATTCCTACGCCGGAGACCGTCGTTCTCGTGGAACCACTCCACGGTGTCGGCGTCGAGAACCTCCGACCAGATGTAGGAGTAGTAGCCGGCGCTGTAGCCACTGGCGAAGATGTGGTTGAAGTACGATGTCCGATACCGCGGCGGGACCGAATCCAGTTGCAGCCCATGGCGAGCCAGTGCTGCTGCTTCGAAGACCTCGACGTCCTCCGGCGCGATCGGCGGGTCAGCTGGTGAGCGACGGTGCCACTCCTGGTCGAGCAGAGCCGCCGCGAGGTAGGAGGTCGTCGCGAATCCCTCGCCGTACGAGCGTGAGGCAAGTAGCCGGTCCACCAATTCCTGGGACAGTGGCTCACCGGTCTCGTGGTGAACCGCATAGTTCGCCAGCACACTCGGCCACCAGGCCCACATCTCGTTGACCTGCGAGGGGTACTCGACGAAGTCGCGTGGCACGCTCGTCCCGGAGAACAGCGGGTAGCCGACATCGGAGAACAGGCCGTGCAGCGCATGCCCGAACTCGTGGAAGGCGGTACGCACCTCTTCGGTGGTCAACAGGGTCGGCTCGCCGTCGGCCGGGCGCGGGATGTTCAGGTTGTTGACCACGACCGGCAGTGTGCCGAGCAGGTGGCTCTGGTCGACGAAGGTGTTCATCCAGGCTCCGCCGCGCTTGGACTCCCGCGCATAGAAGTCGCCCAGGAAGAGACCAAGCCGGCCGCCGTCGTCATCCGTGACCTCGAAGACGCGCACGTCGGGGTGATAGGTCGGCAGGTCGTGGCGCTCGGAGAACCGCAATCCGTAGAGCTCACCAGCCGCGTGGAAGATCCCGTCCACGAGAACCTTCTCCAACTCCAGGTACGGGCGCACAGCGGCCGCATCGATGTCGAACCGGTCGCGCTTTACCTGCTCGGCGTAGTAAGCCCAGTCCCAGGGTTGCAGCTCGCCGGTCCCACCATCGGCCTCGAATGCGGCCTGCAACTCGGCCTGCTCGGCGCGAGCGTTGGATACTGCCGGCCCGACCAACCCGTCAAGCATGGTGGATACGGCATCGGTGGTGCCCGCGGTCTGGTCCTCGACGATGTAAGAGGCATGGTCGGGGTAGCCGAGCAGTCCGGCCCGTTCGGCACGCAGGCTCGCCATCCGGGTCAGGGTGACCCGCGTGTCGTAGTCGTTTCCGCGTAGGCCGCGGGTCACAGCCGCGCGAAAGACCTTCTCCCGCAACGACCGGTCGGTCAGCGAGGCCAGCACCGGCTGGGCGGTCGGCAGGATCAGCGGCAGTAGGTATCCCGACTCGTGGCCACGGCTGCGGGCCGTCTGCGCAGCCGACGCGATGGCGTCCTCGCTCAGGCCGGCCAGCTCCGCTCGGTCCTCCACCAGCACAGCAGCGGAGTTGGTCTCGGCCTGCAGACGCGCGGAGAAGTCGGCGGACAGGCTGGACAGTTCCTCGTTCAGCCGGCGCAACCGGTCCTGATCAGCCTCCGACAGCCGGGCTCCGGCGCGTACGAAGTCACTGCGGTACCGCTCCAGCAGGCGATCCTGCTCCGCGGTGAGACCCAACCCGGCGCGCCGGTTCCACAGATCCTGGATCCGCCCGAAGAGGCGGGCATCCAGATGGATCGTGTCCGAGTGGGCCGCCAGCCGCGGTGCCATCGTGGCCTCGATCGAGCGCAAGCCATCGGTGGAGTCCGAACTGACCAGATTGGTCAATACGGTGCCGACCCGGTCAAGTAGGCGCCCGGAGCGCTCCAGGGCCGCGATCGTGTTCTCGAAGGTCGGCTGATCCGCAGCGGCGGCAATCCCCTCGATCTCGGCCAACTGCTCGGTCATTCCCGCATCGAAAGCGGGCAGGTAGTGCTCCTCACGGATCAGATCGAAGGGGGGCAGGGCGTACGGAAGTGGACTCGGCTGGGCGAAGGGATCGTCGGGAGGCAACACGAGGTCCACCTTGCCAGAGCATCAGGGATCGACCGACCGGCACTCGCGCGCGCGCAGGGCGGAAATGTAGTCGTCCGGCGCCGCCGCAGCCTGGGCGGCGTCGGCGATCAGGCCGATGGTGCGGGCCGAGGGCAGTCCGCCCTCGAAGGCGTCCAGCACATATGTCCAGGCCAGCTCCGAGCCGGTGAGCGTGTGTACGCGGACCCGCATCGTTATGTACAGGTCGGTGTCGGCACCCTCCCAGGCGTCGAGCAGCCGCTGATCCTCGGCCGAGACGTCGTAGAGCGCGACGAAGACGTCATGATCGTCGGCCGGAACGATCGTCGGCAGTGCGCCCTCCCAGCCGAGTTCCTCGCCGCCGAAGGTGAGCCGCCAGCCCCGGATCCAGCCCGTGCCCGCCTCGGGGGAGTGCGGGCAGCGACGGAGCATCTGCGCCGGATCCATGTTCGATCCGTACGCGGCGTAGAGCGGCACCGGCGCAGCGTAGCCAAGCTGGCGCCCAGTCAGGGAACGCTGTTGTTCGGGGCGCTGCGCAGTAAGCGAGAATGGCGCACGTGACCAGGATCGTCATCATCGGGGGAGGACCGGCCGGGTACGAGGCGGCGCTCGTCGCGGCTCAGTTGGGTGCTGAGGTCACCGTGATCGAGCGAGACGGAATGGGCGGGGCGTGCGTACTGGCCGACTGTGTCCCGTCCAAGACTTTCATCGCCTCCAGTGGCGCGCTGACCAGCGTCCGAGACAGCGGCAGCCTCGGCGTACGGGCCGGAGACGTGGCGCAGTCGACTCTGGACCCACACACGGTCCACGGCAGGGTTGCCGCGCTGGCCGCAGCCCAATCGGCCGACATCCGGTCCCGACTCGCGCGCGAGGGCGTCACTCTGATCAGCGGGTCGGCCCGGTTGGCCGATGTCGCACCAGGTCTGGCCCGACATGTGGTCCGGGTGGAGGCTGCCGACGGTGACCAGGACATCGACAGCGAGATCGTGCTGCTGGCCACCGGCTCCGACCCGCGGATCCTGGCTGGCGCCGAGCCGGACGGTGAGCGGATCCTGACCTGGCGTCAGGTATACGAGCTCGAGGAGTTCCCTGAGCACCTGATCGTGGTCGGCTCCGGGGTCACCGGCGCCGAGTTTGCCAGTGGCTACCTCGAGGCGGGCGTCCCGGTGACGCTGGTGTCCTCACGGGACAGAGTCCTGCCTGGGGAGGACGCGGACGCAGCGGAGGTTCTCGAGCAGGTCTTCACCAAGCGTGGCGGACAGATCATCAAGCAGGCCAGGGCTTCTGGTGTCCGACGTGAAAGTGACGGCGTGATCGTCTCGCTGGAGGACGGGCGTGAGGTTCGAGGATCACATGCGTTGATGACTGTCGGGTCGGTGCCCAACTCCGGCGAGCTGGGTCTGAAATCGGCGGGACTTGTGGTCACTACCAGCGGGCACATCACCGTCGACAAGGTCTCCCGCACAAACATCGCCGGGATCTACGCCGCTGGTGACGTGACGGGCGTCTGGCCGCTGGCTTCGGTGGCCGCCATGCAGGGTCGGATCGCGATCTGGCATGCCCTCGGTGAGGCGGTGTCCCCGATCAAGCTGAAGACGGTGGCCGCCAACGTCTTCACTCACCCCGAGATCGCCACCGTCGGACATTCCGAGAAGGTCGTCAGCGAGCGGGCGATGGCCGCGGACACGATCATGCTCCCGTTGGCCACGAACGCGCGGGCCAAGATGGTCGACCTGCAGGACGGCTTTGTGAAGCTCGTCTGTCGGCGCCCGACCGGTGTGGTGATCGGCGGTGTCGTCGTGGCCCCGGGCGCCTCCGAATTGATCCTGCCGATCGCGCTGGCGGTGCAGAACGGGCTCATCGCGGCCGACCTCGCGCACACCTTCTCCATCTATCCGTCGCTGTCGGGATCGATCACCGAAGCAGGGCGCCGGCTCATGGGTGCCGACGACCTGTCCTGAGCATGATGGCCGGGCATTCCGACGGGGCTCTGGACCTGGCCTACCTGAGGGCACATCCGAATGTCGTGCCGATGATGGTGCGCCACCAGCGGATCAGAGCCACCCCACTGCCCGGCGGGGACACCTGCGTCGCGGAGTTGTTCACTCTGGACAGCGGGGAGGCAATCTTCGCCAAGTCGCGCGAGGGGGCGCCGCCGGGCTTCTTCGCCGCGGAAGCGGCCGGGCTGGACTGGCTCGCCGACGCGGCGGTGATCCCCACGCCGGAGGTCATCGCGGTCAGCCAGGAGCTGCTGTTGCTCGAGTGGGTGCCCCGGGGCGAGCCTTCACCGCTGGCCGCCGAGCGGTTCGGCGCGGACCTGGCCGGCTTGCACCAGGCCGGCGCAGCCGGATTCGGCGCACCCTGGCCGGGTTTCATCGGGCGGTTGACCCTGAACAACGACGGGGTCGACTCGGGTGAGTGGGCCGAGTTCTTCGCCGTACGACGAATCGAGCCCTACCTCCGCTCGGCCCGGGATGCCGGGCACATCTCCGCACCCGATTCCGAAGCGGTGTCAGCGCTCATGGCACGGCTGCCTTCCCTCGACGTTCCACCAGAACCACCGGCGCGGCTGCACGGTGATCTATGGAGCGGAAACGTGCACTGGGCCGGCGACGGCCGGGTCCTCCTGATCG
>JALZDV010000475.1 GCA_030862345.1 Actinomycetota bacterium
GCATCCAACAGAAGAACCCACCCATGCTGGGCCATCCGTCCGGTGCCGATCAGCGTTCCGCGCACGAGAAATTGCCCCATGCAGACCGCACATACAGTCAACAGGGCGGCCATCATCTGGCCGGAGGCGAGTGTGGGCATCAGCCAGGGGATCAGGGCAACCAGGAGGGCAGCGGTCACCAAGGCCACTACCCCTGACACAACCGTGCTGGCCCGTTGGACCTCGCGACCCGAGTGCCCGGTCTGGAACTGGCGCGCCATCTCTTGTTCGATCGGCAGAAACCCGCCGAAGCTGATCAACAGAGTTATCGACACGAAGGAGATGAATCGGCCGTACTCCGCTTCGCTGAGCACCCTGGCCAGGACCGCGAGATAGACATTGACCAACAGGCCCGCAGTGACCAGGCAGAGCACGACTCCTGCCAGAGATCGACCCGACCCATTCTTGACACCTGTCCAGCCCTCGACCGTCGCCTCCGCCGGTACCCCTGGGACGGGGTCGTGCCCCGGTGTCGTGGACAGGATGAGCCCCTCATCAAGGTAGAGTTCGGCCAGAGACGGCGCACCCGACTTTCGGTGGTGCAACCAACCTAGCGATCCAGCGCTCTCAGTCTGCCGCGTTCCAACTCCGGAAGGATTCCCCATACTGAGGTCGGTCAGACGTCCGGGCGGAACAGGCACGGAGCCGGACACCAGCGATAGGGCCCCCTCGACCAGAACCGAGGGTGCGTCCACGCGGTGGGTGCGCACTGCGGGGATAGCCGGCGTGCTGGCAGTGGGTCTGGCGATCCTGCTCCCCCTGGCCCCGGTGCGGATGAGCACTCCGTCGGTGCAGTGGCCACAGGTTGTGACCGCGCCGGAGTCAACCAGCCTGCAGCTGGTGAATCAGACGCCTCGAGGACTGGAGGTGCACTTCAGCTGTGACACAGCCCGGGCAGCCGATCTGACTCAGGATGGGGTCCTGCTGGCGACGATCACTCCCGACCAACCGGTCGCGGCCGAGCAGGGATTGGTCGTCCGGGTGCTCGATGGCCGACTGCTCATCGATGCGGTCGGCGCGTCGTTGCTCGACACTGCCGTGTCGGAGCAGGCGTGCTCCTACCTGATCCGGAGTGACGGGAACGAATTGGTCGTCTCCCGGAATGACGACGAGGTCGCTCGGGGGAACGAACTGCCCCAGATCGACGTGCTGGCAACCTCACTCATGTCGCTCCCAGGCGCCGATTCAGAAGATCTGTCGGTTCGAGTCCTGGTCGACGACCAGATGGCCAGCAGCCCGACAGCGCTGAAGATCGCGGCGTTGGTACTCATGCTGCTGGCCGCCGCCGTCGCAATCTGGGCCATGATCCGGCTCGACGTGCTGCACCGGCGGACTATCCCCGCTCAGGATGCTGCCGACGGGCCGGAGTCCACGGCGAACAGGGCTCCGCGCCAGACAGCACTGATCATCATCGACACGCTGGTCATAGTGGTGCTGATCTGCTGGGTCTTCCTTGCCCCGATGACTGATGACGACGGTTACTACTCCGCGATGGCGCGGAACGCGCCGTACGAGGGATACGTCGGCAACTACTACCAGTTGCTCAACCAGAACTTCACCCCCTTCACATGGTTCTACAACGCGCTGAGCTTCTGGCAGAACGTGGGCAACAGTGCGGTCATCCTGCGGATCCCAGCCCTGGTGTGCGGAGTGGCGACTTGGCTGTTCCTGCGACGTTTTGTGTTGGACGGACGGGCGCTGCCCGGCGAGCTCCGCACCGGAGGCAAAGCCAGGCTAGGTGCGCTGGGTGTCGTAGCAGTGGTCTTTCTCACTTGGTGGATGCCGTACGACATGGGCGTCCGACCGGAGGCCGTCGTCGCGCTCCTTGCGCTGGCAACCCTGTCGTCGGTGATGGCCGCGCTGGAGAAGCAGCGGTTGGGTCCGGTGGCCATCGCGGTCGCCGCCGCTGGTCTCGGGTTCACCTGTCACCCGACGGGTTTCATCTGCCTTGCTCCGCTCATCGCCGGTGCACCCAGGATCTGGGCCCTGATCCACGACAAGGGGTCATTGGCCGGGACTCTGGCTAGGGCTGCGGCGGCTGTATCTCCCGGCGCACTGGCCAGCGCAGTGACCTTTGCCGATGGAACGTTGCACGACTTTCTCCGTGGGCAAGAGATCTTCCTGTCGATCCAGGAGCAGAACTCGATCTTCGATGAATGGCAGCGTTACAGCTTCCTGCTCAATCAGATTCCGATGGGAAACTACGCCAAACGCGCGGCGGTGTTGATCGCGATCATTTCTCTCGTCTGGTTCTTGGTGCTGTTGGTGACCTCGCGACTGCGTCGCGTCGAGGTTCCACCGCGTCTGGTGTTCGTGGCCTTCACCCTGGGCCTGGCTTTCTTCCTGCTCTGGCTGACTCCTAGCAAGTGGACCCATCACTTCGGGGCCATGGCCGGAATTGGCCCCGCGTTTCTAGGGCCATTCCTGGTGACGGTCCCATTTCTCATCCGTTCGTTGCGCGCAACTGGGATGCGGGTGTCAGCCGCCGCAACTACCTTCGCCGCGGTTTCGACGATCGCGGTCATAGCCCTGGCAATGCATGGTCCGAACGACTGGGCGTACAACTGGTTGTTGGGCCTGCCCGATGCGGGGAAGAGCCCAGACGTCGCTTTCGTGCAGCTCGACTCCTTGGTCTGGTGGGCATTCGGACTCGGCCTTCTCGTCATTGTTCTGCACCGGCTCGTTTTCCGGCGAGGACTCGAGGGATGGCGGGGCTTGACGGCTGTTGTGGCGATCCCGGCGCTGGTCCTGGTCTTCCTGCTCACCTCGCTGACCTACCTCGGTGGGAGCTTCGCGATGGCCACCGTTCGGACTCTTGACACCTACTCCCCCTATGCGTCGGCCGTCCAGGATCCGCTGGCCGGCGATTGTGACGCTGCTGGTGGCATCGAGGTCTTGGACGAGTCCACGGCCAGACCGGTGAACCGCAGCGCCAGGGTCTCGGAGCCGGTTGAGCCCAACACCGGTTTCGTGCCGAACGGTGGCTTCTTCCCGGGCATGCCACCGGCTGCTCCGCCGGGCAGCGGGATGGCGACCGATCTGTGGGGAAGCCTGACCGAGCCGGACGGAGAGGACGGGACCGGATCGGTCACCACACCGTGGTACGAGCTGCCCGGGACGCTTGGTGACGGTGAGCGCCTGGTTATCACGGCCAGCGGACAGCTCGGTGACGGCAACGAGTTGATCGTCCAGTACGCGGCCGCCGATGGGACCGAGATCGTTGCCGAGCAGATGATCGTCGACGCGGTCGATGCACCGTTCTGGCGTTCCTTCGAGCTGGATCCCACCCAGGACGACGCCGAGGCGGATCCCAGCCTGGACGACACCGAGCTGGTCCGCCTCGTGGGACGCGACGTGTCCGGGGGAGTCGGCGGCTGGCTCGCCTTCACCGGACCCACCGTGCAGCAGATGACCACACTGCAGTCCTATTTGCCGCAGGACGCGGCCGTCGGTGTGGTCTGGCGGTTCTCTTTTCTGTTTCCCTGCCAGCGGCAGGCTCGAATCAGCAGTGGGATCGTCGAGCCCATCGAGTATGCCGTCGTCTGGGGTCTTGGAGTGGAGGGTCTGTACGAGAACACTTTCGTCGTGCAGAGGGGGGGCCTTTTCGCGCCGGCCCTGCGTAATGCCTCGATCACAAAGATTATCGCCGAGATCCGCGGGGCTCCCGAGATCGACACGGTCTCCGTCTACCGCGTCGATCGTGCCTACGCCACCGCGGCCTACGAGCTGACCCGGAACTCGGTCACGGTCATGGGCTGGCAGGGGCCGCCTTCTGTCTAGCCTGCGGCGAGTCGAATCCGCCGCGCTTCGGGCCGTCCAACGGGTGTTGGTCAACGACGTGATCGTCGCTTCGGCCCGCGGTCTGTCCCACGTCGGTGAGCATGCGCTGGGCTGGCTACTGCTGGGCTTGCTCGGTTTCGTGGCCTCGACCGGTCAACAGCGACGGGATTGGGCCCGCTCGGCGGGCTCAGTTCTCGCAGCACACGCCTGCGCCGTTTTGATCAAAAGGCTCGTCCGCCGCCGTCGACCCGACGATCCGCGCATCCGTGTGCTAGTCAGTACTCCGAGTCGGTTGAGCTTTCCGTCGGCTCACGTCGCATCGACGACCGCAGCTGCCGTCGCCTACCTTCCCCTGGTACCCAGTGAGCGGTGGACCGTGACCGGTGTCGCAGCCGGCATGGCCGTCTCACGAGTGGTGCTCGGGGTCCACTTCCCGTCCGACGTGGCCGCTGGCGCGTTTCTCGGATGGGCAGTGGCCGTGTCGCTACGCAGGTATCCGACATGAGACGGTGAACCGGTGAGCGTCGATGTTGCACCGCCCGCGACCACCTCGCCCAGACGACTGGTGCTGGGACTGTTTCGCGCGATCCGTCCCCGGCAGTGGCTGAAGAACGTCCTCGTAGCCGCGGCTCCGATTGCCGGCGGGGTCCTCTTCGAGAAAGGTGTCCTGTTCACCGTTGCGATCGCCTTCGTTGCCTTCTGTCTTGCCGCCTCGGGCATCTACCTGGTAAACGACGTACGAGACATCGAGTCAGACCGCAGTCATCCCACCAAGCGCAACCGGCCGATCGCCGCCGGAGTGGTCCCTGCACCTGTAGCCGTGGGCCTGGCCGTCGTGCTCCTGCTCGCCGCGTTGGCGGTGAGTCTGCTGGCCACCAGGGAACTGGTCATCGTTCTGGCGGTCTACGAGGTGGTCCAGCTCGCGTACTGCTTCGGACTCAAGCACCAACCCGTCCTCGACCTCTGCATAGTGGCATCCGGATTCCTGCTACGTGCCGTCGCCGGCGGAGCAGCTGCCCAGATTCCGCTGTCGCAGTGGTTCCTGATGTGCGCGGGGTTCGGATCGCTGTTCATGGTGGCCGGCAAGCGCTACGCCGAGATCCGGCTGTCTGAGCAGACCGGCGTGGTAACCCGCCGGATCCTGGACAGCTATACGCCCAGTTACCTGCGCTTCGTGTGGACGCTTGCTGCCACCGGCGTGGTCACCGCGTACAGCCTGTGGTCCTTCGAGATCCGGGAGCTCAACGACTCTCCCTGGTCGGTGATCTCGATCGTTCCGTTCGTCATCGCGATCCTGCGCTACGCCGTGGATGTCGACGGAGGCGATGCCGGCGAACCCGAGGACATCGCGCTGCGCGATCATGTGCTCCAGGTTCTTGCCCTGGTGTGGTTGGCCACGCTTGCGGCCTCGGTCTACGCCTGACCCGACAGGGCGCCGTCAAGTTCGACCGGTGCAGCTTCTCGATGGCGCCGCAAGAGGCTGCAGGTCGACTCGAAAGATGCCCACGTCGCCGTCTCCGGACCAGACCTGGGTCAGAGAATCGACCCGGTCTAGACCGGCCAATCCCGGGAACCGCACCATTCCAGGACGCAACAATTCCGATCCCTGGAAGACGAAGCCGATGTCGTACTTCGCGACGAGGGCTCGGATGGCAGGGTCGCTGTCCAAGCAGTTGAAGGCTTGGACGAGTTCGGCGCGGTCGGGGCCCTTGTCCAGCGGGTTGGGGGTGATGTGACCGAACATGGGCCGGACATCGACCAATGCGTACATCAGCGCAGAACCGTCGTTGGGATCGTTCATCACCCGCTGACCCGGCTCGACCAGGTCGGCTAGTACGTCCATGCCCTCCCTATCCACCTCGGTGACGTTGACGCCCCTCGCATAGGGCAACTGGCCCGAGTACGCCCAACTCATCCGCGTCTCATTCGAGCGGACATAGAAGCCAGAACTGAGCAGACCGTACGCGGCTAGGACTACAACCGTTACGACACCTACGGCGCTGCGCGGCGGCACCGAAGCCAGCCGGGGAAGCCGTCTCCGCATGGCCATGAGTGCGTCGGACAGGACCACGACACCGTTTGCCGCCAACACCACGAAGCCGAGTACGGCCACCGCCGCCAGTCGGTAGCGATCGTTCCACCACAGGCCGGTGAGTTCGGCTACCAGTGGACCCTCGTAGGCAGCGGCCAGGATGAACAATCCGCCGAAGATGCCAGCGACCGCCAACCACCACCACAGTCCTCGCACCTTCGCCACGCCGAGTGCACCCAGGCCCATCAATAGCACCAACCAGTACTGGGGAGAGGCGGAGTCATGATTGAGCAGGACCAGGTCGCCGAAGGCCCGGCCCGCGGTCGTGACTGCCGGCCAGTCCTGGATGCCAACCACCCGCGTACCCAGGGCATCTAGCAGGTGAGACAGGCACAGAGCAGCCGCCACGAGTCCCACGGATGCCATGACGAGCAGGTCGCCCCGGATCCGCTCGGGCCGGCCGGTCCATCGCGCGCCGAGTAGGGCCACGATGAAGATCAGCCCCACGACCGCCACGCTGGGGTGTAAACCGAAGAGCCCGCATGCGGCTGCTCCGCTGACCAGAATCGTCGGCAGGTGCCTGCTGGCCAGGCTCGCTTCGACCACCACGGCAAAGGCCGGCAACAACGCCAGTCCCATTGCGAATGGGATCAGCGGCCCACGCCAGGAGACGTCGTAGGGAAAGCTCGCGAAGCCGGCGAGCAGGACTGGCGCTGCTGCAGCCGCGCTGACCCTGGCCCCGAATGTGCGCAGCAGCAAGGCCAGCCCGAGCCCCGCGAGGCCGCCCAGCAGAGCAATGGGGGTGTTGAGCAGTTGCCCGATCTCTGCCCCGGTCAGCGTCCCGGTGACGGCGGCAAGCGCGTGAAAGCTGTTGGGGTAGTAAAAGGAACCGAGCTCGAAGTCATTGATCGCCGCGAGCGCCGCGGGGGCGGCGTTTCCGGTGTCCATGATGAAGTGCACGGCGTTCGCGTGAAAGACCGCATCCCAGTCCTGGTTCAGCGCGGCAAGGGAACCCATGCCGGCAACGCTGGCCCCGATCGAGAGCACCGTTCCGACGAGCACGCCGGCGCACATCGCCAGGTCGCTGCCGAGGCGTCGACCTGGCGCCGTCGCCGTCGAGTCGAGCGCCGACCGAGCCCGGGTGCGTGCCGGGAAGATCCGAAGGAGGGCGGCAAGCCCGGCGTACAACACGGTCGCCGCGGCGAGGATCGCCGGACCCCAGCGCAGTCCCAACGAACCGGTCAACGGACCGGCCACGGTTGTCATCCCATATGTGATCAGCGGCGCCGAGGAGAAAGCGATCCACGGCCGCAGGCCCGCGGCCAGGGCGACAACGGCGCCTGGACCCACGAGCACGCCGAGATGCGCGATGAGAAGCCACCCATCGGCCGGCGAGAAGCTCACGGTCGGCTGTGCCGGCTACGACTCAGCCGAAGCCCTCGGTAGCCCGGCACGATCAGCCCGCTGATCAACTGGTTGATGGCCACAGGTATCCAATGCCAGGAGCGTGCGACAGCTTCATCGGCAAAGCATGCATCCTCGGCAATGGCTACCGTCAGCTAGCAGTCCCTGCCGTCTCTGCCCACCCCCGGCCGGCCGGCCCGGGCTAGGTAGCGTAGGTCCGATGGCTGGACGAGCGGACCTCCGACTGGGCATCGCCGACGTTGCCCCCTCCGTTGCGTGCCGCGCCTACTCGGCACGCGCGGTCATCGGGGAATGGGTGCCCATCACTGCGACCGTTTTCGGCGAGGGACACAACCTGGTCGGGGCAAGTGTCGTCTGGAAGCCGCCGAGATCCGCCGGTTCCTCGGCCGGCACGCAGGTTCTTCGCATGCAGCCACTCGGTGCCGAGCCCGACCGCTGGACGTGCCTGGTCCGTCCGGATGCGGAGGGCCTCTGGGCCTTCGTCGTGGAAGGCTGGCGCGATCCGTGGGGCTCCTGGTTGCACGCCATCCACGCCAAGCTCGAAGCCGGACAGGATGCAACGGAACTCGACAACGACCTCCGAAGCGGCGCGCTGCTCCTCGACGTTGCCCAGCGTGGGGCTCCTAGAGAACGCCGCGACGCGCTCGGTAAAGCTGCGGCTCAGCTCCTCGACAACGTGCTGCCCCTGGAGATCCGGCTCGAGGCTGCTCGCAGCGATGAGGTGGCTGACGTGCTGCAGGCATACCCGCTGCGGGAGTTGGTCACCCGGTCACCACGGCACGAAATATGGGTGGATCGGCAGCGTGCGCTCTACGGGTCCTGGTATGAGTTCTTTCCGCGTTCCGAGGGTGGCCTCGACGGCGATGGCAGACCCATTCACGGCACGTTTCGGGACGCGATCAAACGGCTGCCGGCCATCGCCGAGATGAGCTTCGACGTCGTCTATCTCCCACCGATCCATCCCATCGGGGCGGTCAACCGCAAGGGTCCCAACAACACCCTCGACCCCGGCCCCGAAGACGTCGGCAGCCCGTGGGCGATCGGCAGTCGGGACGGCGGACACGATGCCATTCACCCGGCCTTGGGCACCGAGCAGGACTTCGCGGATTTCGTCGTCCGGACCCGGGAACTCGGCATGGAGGTCGCCCTTGATCTCGCGCTGCAATGCGCGCCCGACCACCCGTGGGTCACCGAGCACCCGGAATGGTTCACCACGAGGCCGGACGGGACCATCGCGTACGCGGAAAATCCGCCGAAGAAGTACCAGGACATCTATCCGCTCAACTTCGACAACGACCCGTCCGGGCTGTACTCGGAGGTGCTACGCGTCACGAAGCTGTGGATGGACCGTGGCGTCCGGATCTTCCGAGTAGACAACCCACACACCAAGCCGCTGAACTTCTGGCACTGGCTGATCTGGGAGATCAAGAGAACTGACCCTGACGTCCTGTTCCTCGCCGAAGCCTTCACCCGACCGGCGATGATGCACGCGCTTGCCCGGCTCGGGTTCACCCAGTCATATACCTACTTCACGTGGCGGACTGGCAAGACCGAACTGCAGGCGTATGGCCGCGAGCTTGCCGAGGCGGCCGATTACATGAGACCGAACTTCTTCGTGAACACACCAGACATCCTGCACGAGTCCCTGCAGGTGGGCGGTCCACAGATGTTCAAGATCCGCGCGGTGCTGGCCTCGATGATGGCACCGACCTGGGGGGTCTACTCGGGTTATGAACTCTGCGAGCATCGTCCATTGCGACCCGGCAGCGAGGAGTACCTCGACTCGGAGAAGTACCAGCTGCGCGTTCGTGACTACGCCGCCGCAGAGGCGACCGGCCAGTCCTTGGCTCCGTTCCTGTGCAAGCTCAACGAGATCCGCCGCATGCACCCCGCGCTCCAGCAGCTGCGCACCATCAAGTTCCATCACATCGAGAATGGCAATCTGCTGTGTTTCTCGAAGTCCGATCCTGGAAGCGGCGACGTCGTTC
>JALZDV010000014.1 GCA_030862345.1 Actinomycetota bacterium
ACGGGGCGGCGCTGGCCCACATCGCCGCCCACGGCGTGTTCCGGGCGGACAACCCGCTGTTCTCGGCCCTCACGCTGGCCGACGGACCCGTCACCGTCTACGACCTCGAGTCACTCGGGAAGGCGCCGGAGGTGCTGCTGCTCTCCGCGTGCGAGTCGGGCCTTTCTGCCGTGCAGCCGGGCGACGAGTTGATGGGCCTGGCCGCGTCGCTGCTCAGCCTTGGCACCCGGACGCTCGTGGCCAGCGTGGTGGCCGTGCCCGACGAGCACACGGCGCAGCTCATGCTGGCCGTCCACCGCCTCCTCCGGGCCGGGTCGCCGCCGGCCGAGGCGCTCTGTCGGGCCCAGGCCCAAACTGACTCGTCCGACCCGCTGGCCGTGGCCGCCTCCGCCGCCTTCATCTGCTTCGGCGCGGCCTGACAGCTCAGCAGCCTCCGCCACCGCCACACGAGCCGCCGCCGCCACATCCCCCGAAACCTCCGAAACCTCCGAAGCCTGACGACGATTTCCACCAAGGGCTGTCGTCCGACTCGTCTGATGGGTGGCGCCATTTGACCCACGCGAAAACTGCCACCCCGACCAGCATCAAAACGCACCACCATCTCTCCAACGGAATCACCTCTTCTTTCGAGAATCGTGTAAGCGAGCTGTGCCGGCGTCCGCCTTACCTGGAGCGCTCCACCCGCTCGACCAGGTCCGACCGCACGCGGAGGACCTCGCCCGAGCTGTCATGGAAGTTGAGCCACGAGACCGTGCCGTCGTGCACGTGGCCGATCTGCTCGGCGTCGACCTCCTCGGTCCCGCCCTCCCCGGAAACGCCCGCCGCGTAGGTGATCCTGTACCTGAAACCTCTCATATGGTCTGCTCCTGGTGAGTCGAGAACCCGCCTTGACTCGATGAATTCGACCACGTGTCGCTCATGGTTCGGTGTCCATTGGCACGCGGCTCGCTCGCTATTCGCTCACTTCCCGGACCGGTTCACGGCGGTCATAGCGGCCACCCTCGGTGTCTAGACTCGGTGGATGAAGATCGGGATCCTCGGCCCGCTGACGATCAGCGATGCCGCGGATGCGCCGCTCGATCTGAATCTCGAGCCCAAGCAGCAGGCGGTTCTTCTGGCTTTGGCCGCGAACGCCGATCGGGGTATCCCACTGCCGGAACTGGTCGCCGCTGCGTACGGCAGCCCGGACAGCTCGCTGTACAAGCGCAGCATCGAATCGCTCGTGAGCAGGTTGCGGCGAACGCTGAAGGACGCCGATCCCGCAGGCGCGGCTGTCCTGCCCCCGGCGAAGGGCGGCTTCTACGTCCTGCGCCTTGGCGCCGACCAGATCGACGCGCTTCGCTTCTTGCACCTCGCAGAACGCCTCCTCAACAACTGGACGAACATCGGGGATCCCGAGCGGGCGGTGCTCTCCCGTCGCGCCCTCGACGAGTGGAGAGACGACCCAGTCCGCGTGTTCGGGGGGATCTGCCCGGTCGCCGGTGATCTCCTCCGGCGCTTCACCGCCAGCCTGGCCGAGCTGGGGCACCGCTATGTCGATCTGCTGATCAACGCGCAGGAGTACGACCAGGCAACGCGCGAGCTGGCCCGGCTGGTCGAGTTGGTGCCCGCCAACGCCGCCTTCAAACAGATGCAGGACGACCTTGGCGCGAAGGCTCTGCGGACCGTCCCCGCCGCATCCGTCCCGCCCAGCTTGATCGCCGGCACGGTCAGTGCCACACAGGAGCTGGCTCGCCGGCTCGAGGGGTCACGGAGTCTGCCGATCGATGCCAGCACCGTCTCCGCCCACAACCTCGACCGCATCTACCTCGTGGACCGTGTCGCTCCCGACCACGAGGTCACCATCGACGCGCCCATCGAGGCTCCGGGAGGCTCCGGGGCCAACACGATCGCCGCCCTCCGCCGGCTCGGGCGATCGGTGGCGGCGGCCGGCATCGTGGCCGACGACGTCGAAGGACGTCTACTCCTCGACGACCTCCACTCGATCGGTGTGGACTGCCGCGGAATGCTGACTGTCTGCAGTGACGAAGGACTCCGATCCGGGCACAGCATCATCTTCAGCGACCCCCACGGTGTCCGGTCGATCTACGTCCACGCCGGTGTCAACGAGGCCTTCGCCAAGAGTTCACTGTCCTCGCCAGGTGACACGGATATCTGGCAAGCGATGTTGCGGGACTCCAGGATCGTCCATTTCACGTCGTTCACGTCGCCGGCGGAGCTCGGGTTGCAGGAGTCGTTCGCCGCGGGCATCCCGGCTCACACGGTCCTCTCGCTGAACCCGGGGGCGCTCTACGCATCGTTGGGCCTCGACCGGATGGATCCCCTCTTGTTCCGGGTGAACATCCTGTTCCTCTACGAGCAGAACCTCAGGGAGCTGGTCGACAACTCTGCGGCACCGCGGCGGGAGTCCGGAGAAGCCGGGATCCGGACCGACCTGGCTCGTCTTTACGCCTGGAAGAGCATGAAGGGACACGACCAACCTCTGATCACGCTGGTGAAGCGATTTCGGTCCGCGATGTCCGGCGATCCCGCCGCCGGCTATCTCACGATCGCCACCGGTCGATTCGAGGTGGAGGAGATCCTCGGGACGCAGGCGCGCATCGGGAGCAGGAACAACGTTCCGGTGAAGGACAGCACCGGCGCCGGCGACGGGATGGCGGCCGGGTTGCTGTTCGGGCTGCTCGGCGGGTCGTCCTTGCGGGAGTGCGCCGACCTGTCGTTCCTGATGGCCACGATGGTGTCGGAGCAGGTGGGGGCCCGCGCCGGCCAGCCGACGCCCGACCGGCTCCGTTCGGCATGGCGGTCGTACTTTCCCGGCATGACGGAACCCGGCTGTTTGTGAGGGTCAGCCAGATCTGGCGGTACCCGGTCAAGTCTGCGCAGGGCGAGTCGGTGCGCCGGGCGACGGTCACGGGGTTCGGTCTCGCGTGGGATCGACAGCTTGCCGTCGTCGACGTCGGCAGCGGACGTCCGTTGACCGGGCGGCGGGAACCGAAGCTCCTCATGCTGTCCGCCACCGTGACCGATGGGCGAGTGCTGCTACGGGATCCGGAGGGACGTGCCCTCACCTCAGACGCCGACGTGAGCGCCACGCTCGGGCGCAGTGTCCGGTTGGCGCGGCCGCCGACTGATCAGGCGCCGCAGTACGAGTACCCGGTGGACGACGAAGACGAGTCGGGGGCGTGGGACGTCTGGACCGGTCCGACCGGTGTCTGGCACGACTCGACGCGCACCCGGGTGTCGATCATCTCCACCGCCAGCGTGAGCGACTGGCCCGTGCGTCGCTTCCGCCCGAACGTCCTCGTCGAGGGTGGGGACGAGGACCAGTTGGTCGGCCGGCGTATCCGCATCGGCTCGGTCGTGCTCGACATTACGAAGCGGATCGACCGCTGCGTGATGGTGACCAGGCCTCAGCCCGGCGGCATCGAGCCGGACCTGAGC
>JALZDV010000031.1 GCA_030862345.1 Actinomycetota bacterium
ACGGTGTGGAAGTGGTCGTAGACCCATACCGACTGCCAGGCGTCCCCGCTGTCTGCATGCTCAGCCAGGGAGTGCATCACTGACCACTGCTCGGCGGGATCGATGCCGGCGAGGTCGAGTCGCCAGCCCTGCGGGATGAACATTCCGAAGCGCATGCCCCCAACCTACGTCGCCCAGCCAGGGGTCGCTGCCCCGGTCAGGACGGGGGCGGCCAGACCACGGGGAAGAGCGGATGATCCATCGGTTGACCGGCGCCGAGCTCCTGGTCCAGACCCTCGAACGGTGGCGAGGTCTGCCAACGCCGAGGTGCGTGCCGAGCACCATCGGACAGATAGCGCAGAGACAGCACGCGGCGGCGACCCGGGAACGGGAACCCGGGCGCCCCGTGGACGGCGAGGAAGTCGAAGAAGATGGCATCTCCCGGTTGCATCTCGTATCGCCTCACGTCGAATGCTCCCCGGTCCGCTTCCACGTCGGGGAGTTCGGCCAAGGCTCCCTCGGGGAACCACTTGGCCTCCCCCGCCAAGAACGTGCGGGGCATCAGCCACGGACCCAGGTGCGAGCCGGCAAGGACCTCGAGACACCCCTGCTCCGGAACCGGGTCCACGGGAATCCACGCGCTGACGCCGCGTCCGTCGACGTTGTAGTACGGCTGGTCCTGATGCCACGGCGTGCGTTGCTTGGTGCCACCTTCCTTGACGAGCACGTGATCGTGGTAGAGCCGCACCTGGGCAGACCGCATCAGCGAGGCCGCGATCGCCGGAACGTTCGAGTGCTGGGCCAGTTCGGCGATGTCTGCGATCTCCGGCCAGCGGCGGAAGTCCTCGGTGAACCGCCCGGGGTCATCGCCGGCACTGGCAACTTGGGCCAGCGGGCTCGGCTCGGCCAACACCAGCTCGATCCCGCGGATCGCCTGCTCGATCTGCCCGGGATCAAGAACGCCACGGACGCACACCACGCCGTCTCTGGTGTAGGAGTCGATGACCTCCGGTGCCAGCTCGAAGGCGCTCACAACTGCGAGCCTCGGCACGTCATGTTTGCGGGTCCTGCGCCCCTGGGTAGGTGGCCCGCCACCAATCGGCCCATTGCCGCACGGTACGGGCGAAGTCCTGCTCGTCCTGGCCGTACGTCGTCACGATGACCATCGCACCCTTGGAGACACCGTTCAGATCCGGCTTGTCGGCAGCGATCACCAGGCCCGGACCCAGGGAATCGACCGTGACACCCAACTGGTGCTGGGCCACGAACCAGCCCTCACCGCGCAGATCGAGGCCTGACCCGGAATCCGCGACGTAGAACTCCCCGACCGCGACAGCGGACAATCCCAGGGCTTCACGCACGGAGCGCAGCCCGTTGCCGTCCACGTTGAGCAAGGCTGTGCGGCGCGCGGCGTCGGGATGTTTCTCGAGCGCGAACCGAAGCTGCCCGAGGAACGAGGTCCAGCCCTCGGTGATGTCGTCGTACCAGGCGTCCCACATCTCCCCGGAGCCCCGCGGTCCACGGGTGATGCGGATGGTCGTACCCCGCTCAGACTCGTGCAGTTCGAAGCGATCCCCGCCTTCGACCCAGCCGCCATCCGGACCGTCATCCGAGCCTCGATCGATGTCGAGCACGTACGGTATGTCTGTCTCGCGAGCGTGGCGTCGGTAGATGAAGTCGATCTCGCTGTCCAGCTCCTCGGCCAGCCAGCCATGCCAGTTGCGAATGAGATCGGGCTCTCGCAGGTAGTTCCACACCGTCTGGATAGGGGCGGCGACGGTGACCTCGATGACCACCGGGTCCTGCGGCGACCCAGACACACTGCTCTGAGTCATCGGAGCGGCTTCCTCTCGGTTTCCACGGGCTCGGATGCATCCAGGTCCTCGTCAGCCGCGCGGGCAGCGGTCGGATGTCCGCCGATGATGACCCGGTAGCGCCGCCCTCCGGTGGTCGTGAACCGTTGGGCCAGCTCAGCCATCGCTGTGGCCAGCTCGTCGGTGAACAAGTGCACATCGGCCGGCGCCGCGAAGCCCAGTTCGGTCTCGATCGTGAACGTCAGCAACCGCTTGCCCTGCTCACCCGCAGCGGCTTGCATCCGAGAAACGTCACGGACGGCCTGCCCGGCGACGGCCACCAGGTGCTCAGCGGCATAGGCATCCCGAGTCGCAATCGGGTCACCAGCGCGACCCATGACGGCGGGGTCCACGACAAACGCGTCGGCGCTCGCACGCACCACCCGTTCCGTGCAGCCCCGGCGCTGCCGGAGCTCCACCACTTCCACGAGGCCAGCCCGCTCGAGCACCCGCACGTGGTAATTCGCCTGCTGTCGAGACAAGCCCAGCCTGGCGGCAGCTTCGGTTGCCGACGCCGGTTCCGACAGGGACGCGAGCAGCCGCTGCCGAACGGGAGTCAGCGCCGCGAGCAATTTGGTGGGGTCTTCCACCAACTGCATCGCCGCACTCATGCGGTCATCCTGCTGCTTGACAAACATATTTGTCAATTGGGCACAGGGGCTGAGCGCCGGCACTTGCTACCGTGCTGCCCACTCTCCGGCAACCGCTCAGTGAGGATCGATCCCCGTGCAGCAGATCTCCCAGGCGATCCTGGCGGATTCCTTAGCCGACATCTCTCACCTGCCGGTACCGGAGTCCTACCGCGCCGTCGTCGTGCGCGAGGAGGACCAGCAGATGTTCGCCGGGATGTCCTCCCGCGACAAGGACCCACGGACATCGCTGCACGTCCAGGACGTTGCGACCCCTGAACTGGGTCCGGGCGAGGCGCTGATCGCGGTCATGGCCAGCGCGGTCAACTACAACACCGTCTGGACCTCGATCTTCGAGCCGGTTTCGACGTTCGGGTTCCTCAAGCGGTACGGCCGGGTCTCCACCCTCACCCAGCGCCATGACCTGCCCTATCACGTCGTCGGCTCCGACCTGGCCGGCGTCGTCATACGGGTCGGAGTCGGCGTGCACAACTGGAAGCCTGGCGACGAGGTCGTAGCGCACTGCCTGTCGGTGGAACTCGAGGATCCAGCCGGCCATGACGACACGATGCTCGATCCCCAGCAGCGGATCTGGGGCTTCGAGACGAACTTCGGGGGTCTTGCCGACCTCGCGCTGGTCAAGTCCAACCAGTTGATGCCCAAACCCAAGCATCTGACCTGGGAGGAGGCGGCCTGCCCGGGGCTGGTCAACTCCACTGCCTACCGTCAGCTGGTGGGTAAGCATGGCGCCGCGATGAAGCAGGGCGACATCGTGCTCATCTGGGGAGCCTCGGGAGGCCTGGGCTCCTACGCCACCCAATTCGCGCTCAACGGTGGAGGCATCCCGGTCTGTGTGGTCAGCAGCCCGGACAAGGCCGAGATCGCCCGTCGGATGGGTGCAGATCTGATCATCGACCGCAGCGCTGAGGGCTATCAGTTCTGGAAGGACGAGCACACTCAGGACCCCAAGGAGTGGCAGCGTCTCGGGGCCAGGATTCGCGAGCTGACCGGCGGCGAGGATCCTGACATCGTCTTCGAGCACCCGGGACGGGAGACGTTCGGGGCCTCGGTGTACGTCACCCGTCGCGGCGGCACGATAGTCACCTGCGCCTCGACCAGCGGTTTCATGCATGCCTATGACAATCGCTATCTCTGGATGAACCTCAAGCGGATCATCGGTTCGCACTTCGCCAACTACCGTGAGGCCTGGGAGGCCAACCGGCTGATCGCGCGCGGCGCCATCCACCCCACGTTGTCGAATGTCTACGCACTCGAGGACGTCGGCCAGGCGGCTTACGACGTACACCGAAATCTTCATCAAGGAAAGGTCGGAGTCCGTTGTCTCGCACCGGAGAACGGGCTGGGAGTTCGTGATCACGAACTCCGCGAGCGGCTCGGGGACAAGCTGCATCGGTTCCGTAACACCTGACGAGCGAATTTCGCCAGCATGAAAGCATGGGGGTCATGGACCGCGACAACCCACACGACATCTTCCACCAGGACGGCCCGGCGCACAGCTTCGACGTCGTCATTCGCGGCTATGACCGCTCACAGGTGCATGACGTCGTCGACCGGCTAGACGCCGAGCTCCGGGTCGCCCTGGCGGACAAGGATGCTTCGGCCGCCCGCGCCGCCGAACTGGCCAGTCACCTCGCCGGCGCACAAGCCGAACTGGAATCCCTGCGCCATAAGGCGGAATCTGCGGCCGCACCCAACTTCGAATCCATGGGTGCCCGCATCTCGCACATGCTCAAACTGGCCGAGGAAGAGGCCAACGACATCCGACGCATCGCGCTCGAAGGCCAGACCCGCTCCCAGGCCGAACTCAAGGCCACCATGGAGGAGGGCGAACGGGTCCGCACCGAGGCCGAGGCTCAGGCCAAGCGGATGACCGAACAAGCCCAAGCCGAAGCTCGTCGGGTGACCGCTGAGGCCGAGGAATCCGCCGCCAAGACGATCGCCGAGGCCAAGAAGCAGTCCGACGAGCTCAACGCGCGCGCGCGGGCGGCCACCGAACAAGCTGAGCTGGCCAGCAGGGCCCGGGTGGCCAAGATCGAGGAGGACTTCCAGCTCGCTCAGAAGGCTCGCCGGGCCGAGGCCGCCCGGGTGGAGCAGGAGCGCGACCAATCCTCGCGACGCGACGCCCAGCACCGGATCGAGCAGGCACAGCGCCGCTCCGATGAGATGGTGGCTGCCGCCGAGCAGCGGGTCAGCGACCTGGACGCCCAACGAGCCGAACTGCACGCCCGGTTGAGTCAGGTGCGGGAACTGTTGAGCGGGCTCCCCGAGATCGGTAGCGCGACGGTCATCGAAGCCAACCAGTCTGCGTCCAAGCCGAAGCCACCAGCGCCGCAAGCACATAACGGCCAGCCGGAAGCCCCGGAGAACGCCAAGGTCGGCGCTCCGGCGCCGAGGGTCCCGGCAGCGGCGGGCTCGGCCAAGGAACCGGAGAACCCGGGCCCAGCCACGCAACCGCAGAACTCCGGGTCAGCTGACACCGAGCGTGAGATCGATCGACCGACCGACGTCCAGGGGACTCCGCCACCACCGCCGACAACGCCACCCAGCTGGCCGGTCAACGCTCCGACCCAGGCCATCCCGATCCCCCGTCAGGGCTGAGCCGGCTGGTAGTGCCCGGGTAGCGGGTACGCGGCTGGATTGAGCCGGGCGACGATCTCGTCGAGCACTCGCTCGGTATGACCGACGAACAGGTGCTTGGCACCCTGGACCGCGACCACCTCGGCCTGTGGGATCCGACTGAACCGCTCACGAGCGGCTGCTGGCCTGAGATAGTCGTCGAACTCCGGCACGAGCGCGACGACCGGCTTGCCCGATCCGGCCCAGACTTGCAGATCGCCCGCTGTCGCGTAGCGCAAGGGCGGGGAGATCAGGATTGCCCCGCAGATACCGGGGTCGCAGCCGTACTTCAGGGTCAGATCAGTACCGAATGACCAGCCAACCAGCCACGGCTGAGGCAACTCGGTGAATTCGGCGTATTCGATCGCCGCGATCACGTCGAAGCGCTCCTGGTTCGCGTGCGAGAACTCCCCCGCCGAGCGACCGTGCTCACTCTTGGTGCCTCTGGTGTTGAACCGCAGTACGGCGAGGTCAGCGAGCGCCGGTAGTCGGTTGGCAGCCTTGCGGAACAGGTGGCTGTCCATCATCCCGCCTTCGGTGGGCAGCGGGTGCACGCAGATCATCGTCCCGACGGGGGGACGGGACCGGGGTAGGGCAAGTTCCCCGACCAGGTCGAGACCGTCGGCCGTCTGCAGGGTCAGCGGCTGCCGACGGGAGGGCAGGACGGTTGTCCCGCGGATCTGTATTGGTGGCTGCTCCGCCCGAGTCACCAACGGCTCCGGCCGGGATTGCGGTGTCGGCGAGCGTGCCAGCACGTACGGTGCCAATGCCTGCGGTCCAATGCTGCCGAGTCCTCGGCCGCCCAGACCACCAGATGTGGGGTGGCGGGGCGGATCTCGTGATCGCATCCCGGGCACCGGTAGGTCTTGTTGTTCGCGGCGCCCGTCACCGGGCGGACCACCCAATCACCATCTGGGCCGGACTCCTGCTGATCGCGCAACAAGGCCGGAGCCGGGTCGCCTTGTGCTGGGGCAGGCTCCTTCCGGGGCCGAGAACGGCGCGGCATCAGTGCGTGTAGTCGCGGAAGCCCTTGCCGGTCTTGCGGCCCAGGTAACCGGCGGTGACCAGATGCTCCAGCAGCGTGGCGGGCGCGAATCCCGGTTCACGGAACTCCAGATAGAGCGTCCGTTGAATTGCCAGTGCGACGTCCAGCCCAACGACATCCAGTAGCTCGAACGGGCCCATGGGATATCCGCAGCCCACTTTCATCGCGGAGTCGATGTCATCTGAGGTCGCATAGTGGGCCTGGAGCATCTTCACCGCGTCGTTGAGGTACGGGAAGAGCAGTGCGTTGACGATGAACCCAGCGCGGTCAGCACATGTCACCGGGTGCTTGCCGAGCCTCGCGCAGATCTCCTGGGCGGTCGGCACGATGTCACCGGCCGTCGAGATCGTCGGGACGATCTCGACGAGCTTCATCACGGCGGCGGGGTTGAAGAAGTGCATCCCGACGACATCGCTCGGGCGCTCACTGGCTCTGGCGCACTCCACGACGGGGAGGCTGGAGGTCGTAGTGGCCAGGATGGCACCGGGTTTGGCGATCTCGCCGAGGTTGGCGAAAAGCACCTGCTTGACGCTGAGATCCTCGGCCACCGCCTCGACGATCAGATCGGCCGAAGCCAGGTCGTCGAGCTCGATCGTTCCGGTGACCCGAGCCAGGGCGGCATCGCGCTCGGCTTGCTCCAGGCGTCCGCGCCCTACCCCCTTGTCCAACGACTTGGCCAGCGCACCGGTCAGGCCCTGGACCTTGTCCTTGCTCCGTGCCACGAAGCAGACCTCATAGCCACCTCGGGCGAACACCTCGATGATCCCGGTTGCCATGGTGCCCGACCCGACGACTCCGACCCGTTGCACGGTTCTGGTGGGGACCTGCTCGTCCGACGCCTTCGGGGTCTGCGAATCATCAATGACCTGCGGGCTGTCGCGCTCGACGTAGGTGTAGAAACCGCGGCCTGATTTGCGGCCGAGTAGACCCGCGGTCACCATCTGCTTGATCAGCGGGGCCGGAGCATGCAGCCGGTCGCGCGACTGCTTGTACATGGTGTCGAGGATCTCGTAGGCGGTGTCGATGCCGATCAGGTCCATCAGGGCCAGCGGCCCCATCGGCAGGCCACAACCGAGCCGCATCGCTGCATCGATGTCCTCCCGTGTGGCGTAGTGCGTCTCATACATCGACACGGCGTGGTTGAGATAGCCGAACAGCAGGGCGTTGGCGATGAACCCCGCTTTGTCGCCGATCGTCACATCGGTCTTGCCCAGGCGCACGGCCAGCGCTTCCACGTCTTCGATAACCGCCGGATCGGTGACGACCGTTCGGACGACCTCGACCAGCTTCATCACCGGAGCCGGGTTGAAGAAGTGCAGTCCGATGACCTTGCTCGGGCGTCCAGTCGCGACCGAGATCTCGGTGACCGACAGGGACGAGGTGTTCGTGGCCAGAATCGTGTCGGGTGGACAGATCGCGTCCAGTTTGGCGAACACCTCCGCCTTCAGGTCCAGATGTTCCGGTACTGCCTCCACGACCAGTTCGGCCTCGGCCAGATCCTGCAGATCGGTGCTGAACGTGATGCGCGAGAGCAGTTCCTCGCGCCCGGCTTCCTCCAGCTTGCCCCGCTCGACCGCCCGCAACGTCGACCCCTCGACATGCGCCCGCCCTCGGTGGAGCGCCGCATCGTCGATCTCGACCCCTGTGACGTCCAGCCCGGAGCGGGCGAAGACCTCGACGATCCCGGCACCCATGGTGCCCAGTCCGACAACGCCGACCTTGCCCAGTTCCCGTGCCACCGGAGAT
>JALZDV010000038.1 GCA_030862345.1 Actinomycetota bacterium
GCCTGGGCGGGCCTGCGACCGCGTGATGGGTTGGCGGGTAGTAGCGGGCGTGCACGGTGCCGCCATCCCCGGCCGGGACCTGCAGGGGCTCGGGGCGGGAGATGTCGCCGGGGTGCAGGCCGGGGTCAGCGCCAGCAAGCACCTCGACATGACGATCGGACAGGTCGAGGGTGACCACTGCGGGAGTGGTGGTGGGGCTGGCGGCGATGAACGCGAGCCGGTCGCCGGCGACGCGCAGGTAGGGCTTGATCGACGTGAACGGCAGCGGCACTGGTGCCAGGCGGCCGGAGATGAGGTCGAGGATGCTGAGGTGGTCGAGCCCGTGCTGGCGGTAGCGGCAGGCGATGCGGCCGTCGGGCAGGAAGGCGTAGCTGGAGTAGTCGAGCTCCCAGGGGGCGTCGGCGAACTCGGCCTCCAGGGGCAGCAGCGGCTCCACTTGCCCGTCCCGCTCGCGGTGCAGGTTCCACCAGCCGGAGCGGTCGGAGACGAAGTGCAGCGTCCCCTCGGGTGCCCACTCGGGTTGGGTGACCGACTCGTCGGGGCCGCCGGCGACGTGTCGCGCCCGCCCCAGGTGGACGTCCGGGCCGGTGCCTAGCAGGTCGGCGACCCACAGGTCGCTGCCATCCCAGGGCAGGTTCGGGTCGTCCCAGGTGACCCAGGCCAACCGCCGGCCATCCGGGCTCGGGAGGGGGAAGGCGTAGAAGTCATGCCCCCGGTGCACCATGTGCGGCGAGGTGGAGCCGTCGAGCGGCAGGACGGCGAGTTCGTCGGGCCCACCGGGGTGCTCGCGAACGCAGAGGAGCGTCGTGCCGTCCAGGGGCCACAGGTCGCCGTAGCGGTCGTCGCTGGGCGGGGTGATCGGGCGTGCTGTCCCGTCCTCATCAACCCGGTACACCCGCTGATCGTCGGAGCTCACCACGACGAGCCCGGCTGACGTGTGGGCGTAGGCGCCGCCACCGTAGGCATGGATGCTCGTGCCGACGTCGAAGCCCTCCGGGGTGGCAGCCCTGATGCCGTGACCTGGCGTCCACGCCACGACGGCGGTGCGGCCGTCGGCGGGTCGGGTCTCCAGCCAAGTGACCGTCTGTCCGGTAGTGCGCACGGCGTCATACCTCGTCGACCGGGCCGCGACCAGGTCGGCGCCGACCGGAGACGGCCACCACCCGTAAGGAACGACCTGCCGTGCCGGGGTGCCGGGGGACGCCGGGCTTTCCGGGCGCGTGGTCACCCGACACCGTCGAGCTGCTCGTCCAGCGCCTTGACTGATCGGTGCCCGTCCACCGAGCAAGCTGGGGGCGGAAGCGCTGGACGCGCCGGAGGCCGGCCACGGATCCGGTCTCGACCGCGATCGCCAGCGACTCGCCGGCCAGGCCGGCGGCCTCATCGACGTCCTGCTGACGAACCCGCACCCTGGCGAGGTCGACTAGCACCTCCGCACGGCGACGGTTGCGGCCCATGCCGAGGGCTTCCAGGGCCTCGCGCAGGGTCCGCTCCGCGGCTGCGGTACTGCCCAGTTGCCCGTAGCAGGCGCCGGCCACGGCCAGCAAGCGAGGGTGGTCGAACTCGTACATCCAGGCCGGGTCCTCCTCCCGCCTCGCCTGCCCGATGGCGGTTTCAGCCTGGAGCAGCGTGGCAGAACATGCCTTCCGGTCGTTGACGGAGGCCCAAGCCCGCGCCTCCAGGCCGGCGAGCCACGCTCTCGTCGTCGCCGTGGCGGTGCGCCCGGCTGTCTCGACGGCGTCGCGGGCGAGCACGAGAGCCTGCCGCAACTGGCCGTCGCTGCCGACAGCCAGGCTTCGGAAGCCGCGCACGTAGGCGGACAGCGGGTCGCATGCCCTTCGCGTGGCGGCATCTGCCATAGCGTAGTAGCGGCTTGCCGCGGTCTGGTCGCCGAGATCGTGGAACAGCCACGCCGCGTGCCCGGCGGTCTCGCCAGCGACTGCGGCCAGCCGACGGCACAGCGGCAGCCGCTGCGTGCTACCGAGCAGCAGGGCCGTGAGCTGAAAGTGTCCGATCACCGCGGCGACGAGTTTGACCGAGCTGAGGTCGTGGTAGAGCCTCCGGTGGGTCTGGGTCACCAGCTCGAGATGCTCGACGGTGCTCCGGTCCACCCGGGAAGGTCGCCAGGCGACGGACGCGAGCCGCTCCAACGACTCCGCGTCCGCGCCGTCCGGGAAGAGCCCAGCTGTGGCGGCCCGAGGGGTACCAGCTAACTTCCGTGACTGCCCCGAGTCGGTGGGTTCCCGCCTCGACTCGGCTGGCGGAGGTTCGCGCCGCACGGGCCAGAATCCGAGTTCGGCGTCCGTGCTCGTGGCGAGCACGTGGCGCAGGCCCGAGCGGTACGCTGCGCCAGGCCAGCGCACCGCGCCGCGTTCGTAACGCGCGATGGAGTGGGCGTCCAGCTCGTAGCGCTTGCCGGTGGTATCCCACAGCCAGGCGTTGACCGCTTCTGCTAGCTCGCGGCGGGACATGCACTCGCCGGGTGTCCAGCGTGAGGGGATGTGCTCGCGGCGGGCACGCAGCAGACCATTGGGCTGGGCCATGCGTCTCGACACCTCCCACTCTCATGCGGACTGTAGCCGCGCCATCATCGCGTCGACGATCGGACCCGCTGTCCCACTTGATCTGCGTCGTGGTACCGTCGTGTCGCAAACATTGCACATGACCCGCACTCGACGGTGATTAGGTCACTATCAGATCGGCTCCGATTTGCAGCCAGGTGGGGGTCCGGCGTCTTTGTACTGCATGGCGTGTCCATGTCGGAGCTGACTCTGGAAGCTGACTCTGTGGCAGCACACATTGCGCCCGCAGCGGAAGAACAACTTCATCATATTGTTCACGGTCGCTCGAGACTACTCTTTACCAACAGGGTTGAACTTCCGTAAAATCAGGAGTACCGCGAACTCACCCGCACTGAGACTCCTCGGGCCCTGGTGGTCCACGGCGGGTGTGAACCCTTACATGGTGTTGAGGTCTGAAAGTACACAGCCGTGGGCGGTCGGTGGCAGGCTGCACCGCTGGTTAGATCGGTTGAGGGCGAAGATTGACAGCACTGTGCCCCTTCTGCGTCATGCGATCCAGTGCTTGTCCAATCCATCCGTTACGCCCCTGATGCACTTCTTGCAGTCTTGTACGTGTGATCTAGATATGTGCCGAAAGTCGAAGGCAACACTATCCCAATCGCCTTCATGTGCAATCTGATTCCTTCGATCGACTTGCAACTGCAGGGCATTCCGAAGCCTTGATTCGCGAGAGCCATGTCGATCCCGATGGCTTGCCATACAGCGCTAGCCGAAGCGCCACCCGCGGTAATCGCATCATCAATCTTTGTTGGTGTAACCAGCGTCTTGAAGGATAATCGATATTTGATGAGGCTGATACTAGTTGGTTGTGTTAGCTGTTTAGCGTGTATGCCGAGATATGCCGAAATTTGTGCCGTTGGGGGTGCCGGGCCTTTGAGCGCAGCGTCATAAACCTCTGCTGCCTTCTCGTGCACGTACGCGTCTAACGCGGAGACGGTGAGAACTATGCACGCCTGGTAGATCGAGTCCTGCGTCTCCGCATCTGCAATGTCCCCATGCAAACTGTCTAGAGCAGCGATACGTTTGGCCAGTAGCGTGTACAGATTGTGTGCTGCGGAAGCCATCCTTTACTTACCCCTGCGCCTGAGAGATGCCGGCCAACTTCCGCGCGATATCAAAGAATATTTTTTTTAGGCTATCGATCTGCCGCATGGAACCGTCGAGTACGATGCCAACTTGTTGAAGCTCCGTGGCCGTCAGCTCGAACACAGGCATGCGGTGCTCTTGTGATTTGGGGAGGAGGCTGTTGAATTCTTGAACCCTGCCGAGTACGTAATCTTTCACGCCGTTCGCTGTATAAACCTCGGCCGGAAAGAGGAGGTCTGCCCTTGCAAGCGCAGGCGCGAAATCGTTCGTTAACGATACCGCAACACGATTTATCCACTGCTGAAAGGGGCGCGTTGGATCACCGTATGGATTGGAAGTCGTTGGCGAGCGATATAGTCTGTAGCGCTGAATGACTGATCCCGCAAACTTGAGCCGAGGTTGGGGGAATCTATATGTAGCAGACTGCAGGACTTCATTCGAGCCGGCCGCAGAAGCCCATCGTTTCCAGCGAGGTAGGATACGAG
>JALZDV010000391.1 GCA_030862345.1 Actinomycetota bacterium
CCGCGTTCGATCTGCGGATATCGACAGTGCGGGAGCTAGTTGGGTGTGGAGGCCAGCTTCACGTTGCCCTTGAGCAGGTTACGGGCGATCGACTGCCGCTGGATCTCATCAGTGCCCTCGTAGATTCGCAGCAGCCGCAGCTCCCGATACCACCGCTCGATCGGAAGTTCGCGCGTGTAGCCCATCCCGCCGTGGATCTGCAGCACCCGGTCCACGACCTCGTTGGCTTTGACGCCGGCGTACAGCTTGGCCATCGAGGACGTGTGCCGGTTGTCCTGCCCGTGCTGGAGCTGCCAGGCGGCGTGCAGGCTCAGCCACTTCATCGCCTCGATCTCAACTGCGGAGTCGGCGATCATCCACTGGATGGCTTGGCGTTGGGCCAACGGCTGGCCGAAGGTCGAGCGCTGGTTGGCATAGTCCAGGGCGAACTGCAGCAGTCGTTCGCAGGAGCCCACGGCCCGAGCCGGGAGGATGAACCGCCCGGCGTTGATCCACTCCATCGCCAGCGTGAAGCCCTGACCGATCTCACCCAGGATGTTCTGCTCCGGAACGGCGACATCGTCGAAGACCAGCGCCGCTGGCCCCCACTCCCCCATCGTGTCGATCGGTTCGGACTTCCAGCCCATGTCGCGGTCGACGAGAAAGGCAGTCACCCCGCCGTCGGCACCCAACTCCTTGTCAGTAACCGCGAAGACCATCGTGAAGTCGGCCTCGTTGCCACGGGTGATGAACGTCTTCTCGCCACGGATGATCCAGGCATCACCCTCCTTGCGGGCCGATGTGGTTATCGCCTTGGCATCCGATCCGGCTCCTGGCTCGGTGATCGCGAAGCAGGACACTTTGTCCCCGGCGATGACCGGCAGCAGGTAGCGCTCGGCCTGCTCCGGCGTGCAGTGATAGAGGATGTTGTCGGCGTACCCGCCCAGGTAGAACGGGACGAACGTGCGCGCCAGTTCGGTGCTGATCAGGGCCGTCATGACCGGACCCAGACCCATACCGCCGTACTCCTCTGGGGTGTTGATCCCCCAGAAGCCGACCTTCCTGGCCTTGGCCTGCAGTCCCTTGAGCGTGGCCCGGTCGACCCCGACCCGACCGGCGCGCTCGTTGCGCAGGCACTCGGCCTCGAGCGGCATGACTTCGCGCTTCACGAACTCCCGCACCGTGTCGCGGATCGCCCGCTCTTCCTCTGTGAGTCCGAAGTGCATGATCCGACGCTACCGCCCGTACGTGGGGGCAGCCATCGCGGCGGACCTGCGCGCTACGCGGTTGCGTCGAACTCCTCGAGCAGTCGCCTGGGTGCTCTCGACCGCCACGCCGCCGTGAGCAGGTCGAGGAGTTCCTCGTTGTCGATTCGCGTCAGGCGTACGAGCACATTGCTGTACCCGTCGTAGTGCGGTGTGGTGAAGAACGTCTCCGGATCCGAGGCGATCAGCGCCTCCTTCTCGGGGAGGTCGGCGCACCACAGCACCAGGACTCCGGGCTCTTCGTGGAGTCGCGCAAAGCCCTTGGTACGGACCCGGAAGCCCGGCATCCCGTACGAGGACTTCTCGTTCGTCTCGGGCAGCGACAGAGCTGCCGTCCGTACCTCGTCCTCGGACACCATGCCGGCCATTCTGCCGGGCGATCATCCCCACTCCTGGCGGTTTTGGCCGACATCGTCAGGCGAGACCGGCGGATGTGATCGACTGCTTGGGTGGCCTCCTCGTCTCAACGGTCGCTAGCGATTGGCGCGGCGCCGGCGATCTTTGTGTTCCTGTGGAGCACCGGCTTCGTCGGAGCGAAGTACGGCTTGCCGTACGCCGAGCCGTTCACCCTCCTGGCCGTGCGACTGCTCATCGCCAGTGTGCTGCTGTGGCTGATCGTTGCGGCCACTCGTGGAGAGCGGCCGGGCGGACACGTGCAGTGGGGTCGCTCCGCGGTGACCGGCATCCTGCTGCATGCCGGCTATCTCGGCGGCGTCTTCTGGGCAATCGACCAGGGCCTGCCGTCCGGCGTCTCGGCAGTGATCGTGAGCCTGCAGCCGGTTGTGGTTGCCGCGCTGGCCAACCGCTTCCTGGGCGAACGACTGAGCCGGCTGCAGTGGCTCGGGCTGGTCCTGGGCGTCGTGGGGGTCGTGCTGGTCCTGGCCCCGGGCCTGCTGGACGCGGGGGCCGCCCGCGGCTTCCCGATCCAGGGCATCGCGGCGTGCTTGGTCGCGTTGGCCGCCGGTACGGCCGGGACGATCCACCAGAAGCGCCACGGGGACGGGATCCCGCTGGTCAGCGGTACGGCGGTGCAGTACTTGGCAGCGGCTGCCGTTGTTCTCGTCATGTCATTCAGCTTCGAGACCCAGACCATCGCCTGGACGCTGGAGTTCGCTCTGGTGATGGTCTGGCTGGTGTTCGCACTGTCCCTCGGTGCCGTGCTGCTGCTGTTGTTCCTGCTCAAGCGGGGCAGTGCGTCCGGGGTGTCGAGCCTGTTCTATCTCGTGCCGCCGGCGACCGCGATCGAGGCCTATCTACTGTTCGGCGAGGAACTTGCTCCGGTCAGCATCGTCGGCGTCGGGGTCACGGCGCTGGGGGTCGCGCTGGCCCTGCGCAAGCCGCGTACCGACCCGGCGGACTCCGGGCGGCCCTGAGTCGGAACATCCGATTAAAGGAGGCCCTGATTCGCAGGTTCATTTGAGTGTCGGCAGGTACCGGGCAGGCGGCCGAGTACGTCAGCGATCCCAGGGTGGGTCGTCGCCCATCTTGTCGTAGTAGCGGGCCAGGTGTCCTCGTACGCGCGGGCTCTCGTCCTCGGGCAGATCGACGCCGCCGCGCGAGCCCTGCAGCACTGCCGCGGCGGCCATGACAGCCCGCGGCATGGCCGTCAGCCGGCCGTTGATGACGTCAGCGATCAACAGCTTGTAACTGCCGAAGTTGTCCGGGGCGGAACCGTCGTACCAGACATGTGCATCTCGATAGCTGGTGTTCGGCGCGTCCTTGGCCGCGGCCCACTTGCGTACCCGCTTCTCGGCCGCCGTCCCGTCCCATGCCTTGTCCCGGTCTCCGAGCGGTAGGTCCTGGTAACGCACGACGGTCATGGACCGACCCGTACCCGTCCGGCTGGGCGGTCATGCACATCCGCGGTT
>JALZDV010000051.1 GCA_030862345.1 Actinomycetota bacterium
TCGCCACCGCCGCGAAACACGGCATCCACTTCTTCGCAGCCCTCACCACCCTCGCCGAGGGCCGACCCTGCCTGCCCGGAATCGCCTAACCATGAGTTACGCGATTTCGAGGACCTGACCAGTTACCCTCCGCGAAGGTCCACTGGCGCCGACGCCGCCAACACAAGCCCGCGCCTGTCACTACCGCCGCCGGGGACATCGGCTGCCATGACCACCGTTGCAGTATTAGGCGATTCGGCTTATTGACAGCCATCGTCAGTACCGCTATCCTCTTCTCACCCAGCGGGCTGGCGCTCGATGATACGCGGTTGCGAGCCGCAAGGCCAGGTGGGCCGTCGCATTTTCATGTTAACGATTCAGAGGAATCCATGGACGAGACGAACATCCTGCAGTTTATGGTCGTGCGCGCGCCGACCATACAGCCCACGCCCACTGTCGAACGCATCTGCATCCGTGACAGTGAGCTAACCTCAGCGGGGCGGCAGGACATCGACCTCTTCTCCACCGTGTCCTCCTCTGAAATCGGTATGAAAGTGTACAATTCGGTCTTCTGCACGCCGCTGACCGAACCACCTACCCCGCCAACCAAGCAGATTTCGGATTTCGTCGAGGCGCTCGTGCTGGGCCTCCCGTCGATCACGCCGCAATGCCCGAATCAGCCGAGCGAAGCGGGCCTGGAAATCCTCGGACAGCGTACCTCCGTCGTCCGCAACGGTGTTTACTACCTGCTGCCCCATCAGTTCGAAGACCTCGACGCGCAGCTGGTCGCCAGGCTTCTTCGCATCGTCCACCTACTGCAGGCGGCGATCGCCACGGACGCCGACGCTCCCGACGACACCGAGCTCGACCTCTCAGCGATGCGCGCCGATCTGTGTGCCCTGCTCGACGCGGAGACCCTGGACGCGGCCCTGTTCGACGACGGAAATTACTTGAGCTGGTACCGTGAGATCCGGCGCGCCCTATTCGACCAGCTGTACACGCTATACATCCTCCGCAGGGCTGTCGGTGTCGACCTCAACCCGGTGATGATCGGTCTCCGCGCTCTCCACACGCTGGAAGCACTAGCCTTCGATGAGGTCGTCAAGCGCGTCGCCGACAGGCACTCCGTCGAGGGACAGGAGCAGTACATAATCGAAGTGCTTGCTTACCTGTATCCCTCCGTCGAAGGCTGGGACTACGCGGAGATGCCCGCCGATTTTCCACTGGTCAGCACTCGGGAAGACCTGGCGGAGTACTTCTCCGCCACCCCTGTAGTGCACCCGCTGTTCGCTCGCCTGCACCGCTTCCGTCAGCCGTTCAACGACATCGCGCCGCTCGGTGTTGGTGACCTCAAGGTCGTCAAGCAGAAACTGATCGAGTACCACGCCGGCGAGATCGCCCACATTGACAACATCATGAGCCGTGAGCTCAAGTCGCGTGTACACCGTGTCCTCGAAAAGACGGAAGACATTTTTACCTCGTCGACCGAACAGTCGTCTGATACTCAGCGCGACCTCCAAACCACCGACCGTTTCGAGCTCAAGCACGAGGCCGAGCAGGTGGTCAAGACCGACACGTCGCTCAACGCCGGTCTCAGCGTCAACGCGACGTTCACCGGGGGAGCTTACTCCATCGTTTCCGGTGTGACGGGCAGCTTCGCCTACACGCGGTCACGGACCGACGAGGCAAAGGTCGCGAGCAACTTCGCCCGCGACGTGGTTGAAAAGGCAGTCAAACGCATTCAGACTAAGGTCAGCCAGAGCCGGACCACTACGACCACGTTCGAGACCGAGGAGACGGCCACCCACACGTTTGATAACAAGGTGGGTACCGAACACGTGTCCGGGATCTATCGATGGGTGGATAAGAAGTATGAGTCGCAGATCTACAACTACGGCAAGCGCATGATGTTCGAGTTTGTGCTGCCCGAACCTGCGGCCTTCTACATTGAGTCGCGGCTCCGCGCCTATCAGGCGCAGCTGAACGTCCCTCAGCCACCGGATGTGCCGCAGTTCCGCGCCCTCCCGGTGTCGGTGAGCGGCCTTAATCCTTCGGACATCAATGAAACCAAGTTCGCGGAGCTGGAACGCATCTACGACCTGTCGGAATTCACTTTCCCAGCTCGTATAAAGACGGTCACCTTGGTCAATCCAGAAACGGGGCAGGTCCTGTTTCGGGAGCAAGACATCGACTTCGACGATGAGTGGTACGCCAAGTCCTTCTCTTGTCAGATTGGCGCAAAGGGCTACCAGATCACCAAGCTCAAGCTGGACGGGAGCCTGTACTGGCGTAGGGCCAATGAGGGAAGGTGGCGGGACCAGAACCTCGTCAAGTTCAGCATGAACGGCACTGAGCTGTGGGGCGGTGCCCACGAGAACACCAAGTACCTCGCCCTCTTCAGCCCGAATGACGACGCCGTGCCCAAGCACGGTCCTTACCTTCTCGCCGACGACCCAAGCACGCTCACGCTGGGTTTCCAAGACATCGTTCGCTACTCACTCGTCATCTCCACAGAATTGACGCTCTCGGACGCGGCCCTTCTGGATTGGCAGGAACAGGTGCTCAGCAAGGTCCGCGCCGTCGAGCAGGCGAAGGTCGACTCTGACAACAATGATCTCCGGCAGAGCTATCAGAGCCAGCTGGCAACCTACCGAAATCAGATCGCCCAGCTCGAGGCCACCGCTGTCAACGACCTGCTCCGCGGCGGGTCGGAGGCGGCGAACCGGCAGGTCATCATCCAGGAGCTCAAACGACAGTGCCTGGCGATGCTGACCTCAGCCTTCGACGCCAACTCCGCCACCGACCCAGAGGACGACCTGCTCACCGACGTCGACGCGACGGGCGAGCGCGACGTCAAGTTCCGCTACCGCCGAATGGACGTTGTGCAGAAGCCGAACGCCACAACCCCCACGTCGGCAGCCGTCGACTTCAAGATCGATTTCGCGGACGCGAAGTACCCCCTCCCCGATGTCGCCAAGGCTCGGCTGAAAGGCAGGTACGTGCAGTTCCTCGAGCAGGCCTTCGAGTGGCACCAGCTGTCGTACGTCTGCTACCCGTACTTCTGGACGGCCACCCCGAAATGGATCCAGCTAATGAACAACGAGGATCTCACCGATCCGTTCTTCAGCGACTTCCTGCAAGCCGGCTCGACGAGGGTGTTGCTCGCGGTGACCCCCACCTACGACGATGCGGTGCTCCACTACCTCGCGACAGGGGAGCCCTGGGAAGGCGGCCCGGCGCCGGTGATCGGTGATCCCCTGCACATCCCCCTGCACGAGGAGCTCCGTAAGCAGCAGGACGATCTCGCCGGAGCCGTGGAGGAAGGCGAACCCTGGAGGTTTACCCTGCCCACTTCGCTGGTCTGGCTTCAGGCGGACGGGGCCCTCCCGGAGTTCAACCCCGATCCCGACGCGGGGTCCGGCGCGCCGGGACTGTGGACCGGGACTGCGCACCAGGCGACCCTTTCAACGTTGGCGACCGACCAGACGGCATGGACCGACTGGCCTGCCGCCGCGACATGGCAGGTGCCGATCCCCGACTGGGCCGCCGACGTCGATATCAACTTTGCGCTCAACCCTGGCGTCGTCGGCGGCGACGTCTGGGGTGAGTTGCGACTCAACATCGGCGGGAGCGTCACGGCCGCCTCGATGTTCGACGTCAACTACGAGGCCGACTCCAGGAACTTCCCCGAGCAGAACGTGATGATCATCGGCGATTCTCACCCGATCCCACCGGATGTGCGTGGCAAAACGGTCAGCGTCAAGATGCAGGCTCGGATGCTAGAACCTGCCAAGCATCCCGGTCGCTTGGAGGCGAACCGGGGGTGTCATGTCAACGGCCAGATGAACTTCAAGCGGCGGCCGACGACGTGACGCCACTGCTCCAGGTGCGATCATCGCCGACCACGGGTTCGGGGACCACGGTCGGAAGTGGGGTCGGCCATTTCGGACTGGCGACCGCTGGTGGAGCGGTGGACACGTTCTCGATATCGACCCGCTGTACCTCCCCGTCCATGCCGAGCAGGGCGACCTCAACAACGCCAAGCCCTACGGAGCCCGTGGACGATTATGGTGCCAACACCGCTCGTCTCTCCAGGACAGCAGCAGCGAGCTGCCACAGATCGGTTGACGTGTGGTGACCCCCGTCATAGATTACTACCGCATCGAACTTGAGCCCGCGTCCAGTCCGTTGCTCGACGGGAAGGATGGCACTCCCCTCGCCGTGCCATCAGCGCGGGCCGAGGTGTTCGGCGAGGCCTACGCCGATCGGCTTACCCGTTACGAAGGTGACCTCGACCGCGATGCGCTGCGCCGGCGATGGGGCACCGGGATCGGCAGACGCTATCCCGAGCACAAGGTCGTGCTCCCCGGACAAACCATCACGATAGTCTACGACGGTGATCTCGACCGCCGCCTGCTCGAGGTCTACGTCTGGCACGGCTGGCGCGGGATCGACACCGTACGGGAGGCGCTCCGTCAAGTGGAACGCGGTCCCCTGCGCGCCCTGTTCCCGTGGCGAATCGCCGGCGAGTTCCTGAGCTTCGCGCGAAACTTGTTAATCGCCGCGGTCCGCGCCGAGCTCATGGCGTTCGAGCGCGAGGCCGCGGAGTTGCTGATCTTACGACTGAACAACAGCAGAAATATGGCCGCTGAGGCGTGGAGCGCCCTGGACGTCCGCCGGAGCACGAAGGAGGAACGGAAGGTCACCCTCTCACGCATCATGGCCGACCAGCCGACTCGCATCCCCGACCTGTCCTACGTGCTTGGGAACGACAAGCTCGCGACCCAGCTGCTCGACGTGGTCACACCGCTCGTCCGCATCCGCGAGGAGCTCACCAAACTCAAGGCAAAGCGAGACCGCAAACAAGAGATGCTGGACGCGGCCCGCGCTGAACTCGGCTCCTCGTTCGACACCGGGACCGAGCTTGACATCGCCGAGCTCACCGCCCAGATCGGCGAGCTCGTCGAGCAGACGGAGCACCTGTACCGAGACCTGCACGCCCTCTGCCCCATCGCTGTCCTCGCCGTTCCGGTGCTCCGTTTCCCGGTACCGATGTACGCGCTCACCGGAGCGCTCGTCCAGGCGGTCATGGGGTTCGTCGGGCACGCGGAGGTGATTGCTCGCGCGCTGTCTGCAGAGGGCAGCTGGGTGGGTGAGGTGCTCGAGGCACCTCGTCCCGGTGAGGAACTTGAGCAGAGCTACCCGGCCGACATGCAACCAGAGCGGGCAGTTGCGGATGTGGCGCTTGAGCGTGGGTCCGGCGACTCCCGCTACTTGTCCATGCTCCACGTGGCGACGCTCACCGAGCTGACCGGTCGGGCGGACGGCCTCGGGTATGTGGTGCGGTCCCAGTACGTGGCCGTCCTGCTCGAACGGCTGCAGGACGAGGAGGAGTTTCGCAGGGCGCTCGCAGCGATCTTCGGGGTCCTCGCCAAGGTGGCTGCCGTGATCTCGCTGGTTGCGCTGGTGACTCCGCTCGGATGGTTCACTAGGGCGATCGCCGTCGCCCTCGACGTCGGAGCTATCGCCTATCAGGTGCACGCGGCCGTCGGCCAGCTCGCCCAGTTCGATCGCGACGTCGCTGAGGCCATGGTTGAGCTGGACCGGGAGGACGTGGAGAAGCTCGCGCGGCTCAGCGAGCTCACCCAGCTGCGGCCGGAGTTCGTCGAGCAGCTCACTGTGTCGGTCATCACGGAGATCGGCCTCATCGTGACCGCAGGCGCGTGGGCGGACTTCCGTCGGCTCATGCATATCCGCGGGTACTACAGCGACCTCGAAACCCTGGTCGAGCGGTAGATGGCGGCGACGCGCGCGGAACTCACCGCCGTCAGGAAGGTGTCCGAGGCTCCCTTCGCCAACGCGGTCCGCACCTCCGTCCAGAAGGGTCACAAGGGTGCTGTCCTGTCCGAGGCCATGAATCTGGCCCCACGCTCGCGGGCGGGACGGCTCACTGAGCTTTTCGCCCTCATCACCGGCGACGGCAACGCGACCTGGCTCCGGCTCGTCCGCACCATCGTGGAGCGCCTGCGTCGCGAGCTGCCGGAGGTCCTCGCCAAGCTGCCGCTCCGGCCAGCGCATTTTGGCTTCCGTAACGTCGATGAGTTCGTGCAGTTCATCGGCGAGGCGCTGATCAAGATGAAGACGCGGGCCCGAACGCGGGCGGAGTTCGTGGCAGGTCTGGACGGCTGGCGGTGGAACCTAGTCGGACGTGTGCTGTTCGAGCGACTCGTCAAACACCACCCACAGCTGCAGCGCTTCTTCTCCGCATGGGCGAAGGACTGGGGCTACGCGATCAACGCGAAGTCGCGCGCGCTGGTCAACCTCGCGGGTAACCGGATCTCCGCGGTCGGCAAGTTCGGCCCGCCCCGGCGCGTGGAATACTTCGTCATCGAGGGCGCCGACGAGGTCAAGCGAGCCGCGCCCGACTTCGGCTTCATGGCGCTGGACGGGCAGGGGCGGACGGCATTGCTCCCGATCGAGATCAAACTGCCCGGCGCGCTCGCGGGGGTCGCGGGTCAGTTCTCGGAGTTCGTGCCTCGGCTGCGGAAGTGCAATGCGCTGTACGCGGTCGTCGACGACGGCAGCGGGAAGCTCCGCGAGGTCGAGATCAAGACGTCATCGATCGTGTTCCTGCAGGACGACCGCGCCCAACTGGCTGTCGCGCCGCTCAGCAAGCGCAAGGCCGCAGAGCTCCTGGGCGGAGGGCGCAACGTCCGTCCGGACCAAATCGCGTCGATCGCCGACCTCGACCAGGGAACCAGCTCACGGCACGGCCTCGCGTACTACCGGGCTCGACTGCTCATCGACCGCAGCTGGCTCGAAGCCATCGTGGGCACCATCACCGACCCGCCACGGCGGGCGCGGTGACAGCCCGGCGCACCCGACCAACTCCTCGGGCAACCCGAGCGGGCCGAACACCGCCGGCGGGACGACGTGACCTCGACGACCAGGCAGGTCTTCGAGTGCCCAGTGTCGTGGCCGCGCACCGAGGGCGGTCACCGCGTGGGGGACAGATCGATCTGGCGAGCTCGTCTGGCGGCCGAAGGGACGCTCCCCAGTCCAAGGAGCTGGAATGGCAGACGTTAGCTTGATTGGCACCACTGTCTCAGCAGGGGTCGGTGCAGTAGCAGGCCTTCTCGCTGCAGCTGGGAAGAGTTACCTTGATTCCCGCCGCAAGATTGATGAAGATCTGCGCGGACGACGAGCGCCAGCTTACCAGGCACTTTGGGAACTGACTCAACTCTTCCAGTTGTGGCCACGCAAAGAGGTCAGCTATGCCGATGCCAGCCATTTACATGAAGAGTTGTCAAACTGGTATTACATGAACGGCGGTCTTTATCTATCTCGCAAAAGCCAGCGCGCCTACCAGAATTTGCAAAAAGCCCTCGCCAATCTCCACACCCAGCCCCGCGCTGGTCCTTCGACCAATGTGATGAGTAGCGAAGACTGGCAAGCCGTACGTACAAACTGTAGTCGATTGCGCTCCTCGCTCACAGACGATCTCTTGTCCCGCCGGTCAGGAAAGCGTCTTTAAGTCGGATCAACCACCATATGAAGGGATTAAACCTGTGTCACCCGAGGCACCCGGAAGTCTTGTAGTGCTCAGCCTAGAGAAAAGTGTTGACGGAGCCTGGTCAGCCGACGTTGATCGCTGGGACCCTGCTCCCGGGGCTGGCGACTTGTTACGGGCCAGCTGGTCAGCTGTAGAATGCACAGGGCTGCAACAGACGGTCGGTGGTGGCGTGGTCTGTGCGACCGTGCCACGGGGATCTCAATTCCAGCACAAGCAACAGCGCGCTGAGCAGTTAGAGGTTGATCCAGGTCGCCTTATATGGCGAGATGCAGCACCAGGCGAAGGGCTGATGCTCGTCGCAGTTCTGCCGGCGGGTTGGGTGATCAGTACACCAGCTGACGCGTCTTCCGCACCAGTCGATGCCAAGGTTTTCCAGAGTCGCTTTGCCGTTTATTGGATGCTCACGGGTCGTGATCAGGTTTGGTTTCGCGTTACCAACTTTTCGAACGACCAAGAAGAATACCGGCTTGGAAACAAAGTTAGACAATTCCGTGCAGCGCTACTCGATTCTCCTCGTGCAATGCCAGTGTTTGTTGAAAGCTGATTTCCCCTACCAGGCCGCACCAAGAAAACATAGGAAGAGACAGCCATGAACTGCACTGCTGCACCGTCAGGGCGCGCCAGGAGTCAGGAGTCAGGAGTCAG
>JALZDV010000052.1 GCA_030862345.1 Actinomycetota bacterium
TCAGCGACAAAGAGTCGCTCTCCGAAACGGTATGGGGGGCACCGGCGTCCACGTTCCCCTCGCCGGCAGCCACGATGGCAGTGACCGGGCTCCTAGTGGTGGCCATACTTCTCGTGACCGGCCGAGCCGGCATATGGGGCAGCCGGATACCGAAATGGGTGTTCGCAGTTGGCACCGGCGGAGTGGCAACCGTCTTGCTACTGCGAGGTCTGCTCTTCGGGACCGCGGCGATCGGGTCCGACGCGGTCAACCGCACCTGGGAGCTTGCCCTCTTTTCACCGCTGTGCATCGCGCTCGGCGTGCTCTGCGCGATCGTCGTCTACAACGGCTCCCGGTCGCCTACAACCTCCTTCCCGGCACCCAACAAAGACTGAGCCCAGCCGGTGTCGCTGCTGACTGAATCATGACCCCGTGCGCCTGCTTGAAAATGACCCCCTGTTTGACGATCAGGGGTGTGCTTGCTGTGAAGGATTCGGCGGAGATCCGCCCGTTGCATCGTGCCGAGGGTCCGCCGATGAAGGCGACCGTGCGTCGGCTGGGGGTATCGTGTTACGCGGTGCGTTGGGCGTTGGCGTCGTCGAGTCCGCCCCAATACTCCCGTCCCGTCCATTGTGCAGCTTGCCGCTCGGAGATATGGCTGACGGCCAAGGCGAGGCGTAGTTTGATCCAGAGCTCGTGGGGACGGGTAGGACGCGTACCACGCCATACAGCGGGCCTTCGGTGATTGAAGCGTCGATCGACCAGACGCTGAGCCGTCGTCAGGAAGACGAGATTTGCCCGGGGCTGTCCTGGGGGTGTGATCTTTGACGGGTCGCGTAGGCGCGGTCGAGCCTCAGGCGACAAGTTCCTGGGCGTTGTCGGTGTCCTGCGTCATGATCATTGTCGTCCTAATGTCGCGCGAGTCATGGATGTGTGTTGCAAAGACTGGACTATGCAACACAGAACGGGGATCATGACTTTGATGCGGTGGAGTGGGACGAGGGCAACTTGGACCATGCCACCAAACATGGCGCATCGGCGGAGGAAATCGAACAGGCAATCAGCAACGCCACGGAGTTCCGGCGCAGCAAGCACCACAGTGATCGTCGTCGCATCGAGGCGCGAACGGATGAGGGTCGCGACTTCGTTGTCATCATCCAACTGCTCGGCAGCGGCCGAGCTCGACCGATCACGGCATGGGAGGCCACATGACCATCGATCCCACAGCGGGCATGACTGAGGCGGAACTCGCCGAGTACTACCAGGACCACCGCGGCGACACCGAGGAGTGGGAGCCTCCGGAAGCTATCAGCCGGCCCGCCCGCCTCGACGTGACGATTTCCGTCCGGTTCACTGCTGAAGAGATCGCGGCGGTGCGCGAGCGCGCCCGCGATGCTGGAATGAGGCCGACCGCATTCATTCGGCAGGCGGCGTTGGACGTTGATGTCCCGCTGAACCGAGGGTTGCTGGCGAAGACTTTCGACAGGCTGCGCAGCGATGTTGAGCAGCTCGCGTCGGTGATCAGCATCGAGCGAGTTCAGAACGCCGCCCCGCGAAGGGGAACATCCACCACCCCTGGCCGAGCGAGCTCTAAGCGCACGACGACTCGTGCACAGCCGTCAGTCAGCGCTCGCAAGACGTCCAAGCGAGGAGGCAGCGGCGATGCCGCACAGCGCGCGCCGTTGAGCCCGGCCGCGCAAAGCGGCTCCCGGCGCCAAAGCAATCGAACGGAGAAAGGGAAATGACTTTAGGCTGCTAGTCCGGGCAGGCCGGCGACGTTTTCGAAGTTGTCAATGCCGACTGAAAACGAACCCTGTGTTGCCGATTGAAAATGGACTCCCCCGGGTTGGTCGTTGTCAGTCTTGCTCGTTGGTGGTGGTGCGGCCGAGGTCGCGGCCCAGTAGTCGGTAGCTGTCGCCTTTGAGGGCGACGACTTCGGCGTGGTGGACGAGTCGGTCGATCATGGCTGCGGCGACGACGTCGTCTCCGAAGACTTCGCCCCAGCGGCCGAAGGGCTTGTGGCTGGTGACGATCAGGGAGGCCCGTTCGTAGCGTGAGCTGACGAGTTGGAAGAACAGGTTCGCGGCTTCGGGTTCGAAGGGGATGTAGCCGACTTCGTCGATGACGAGCAGCGGGTAGCGGCCGAGGCGGATGAGCTCGGATTGGAGCCGGCCGGCGTGGTGGGCGTCTGCGAGGCGGTCGACCCATTGGCTGGCGGTTGCGAACAGGACCCGGTGTCCGGCTTGGCAGGCGCGGATCGCGATTCCGGTGGCCAGGTGTGTTTTGCCGGTTCCGGGCGGGCCGAGGAAGACGATGTTCTCTCGGGCGGTGACGAAGTCCAGGGTGCCCAGGTGGGAGATCAGATCACGTTTGAGGCCGCGGGCATGGTCGAAGTCGAAGTCCTCCAGGCTCTTGCGGGCCGGGAACCAGCGGCGCGGATGCGGCCTTCGCCGCCGTGGGATTCCCGGGCGGAGACTTCGCGTTGCAGGCAGGCGACGAGGAACTCCTGGTGTGACCAGGACTCGGCCGGGCCCGCTTCGCGTCGTGTCTGGTCGTCGAGCATCCGGGCGAATACGGCGTTGGACAGGCGTCGTTTGAGGGCACGCATGCCATCAGGAGGGCATCCCGGCGTGAAGGTGACCTGGCCCCGGCGGGGGTATGCGCATCGCTGATCGCGGAGAAGGTCGGCGCCTCTCAGCCCACCATCTCCCGACATCTGGACGTTTTGCGACGTGCCGGCCTGGTGCAGACCGAACGGATCGCCAGCTGGAGTTATCACCGCCGCAACGAGGCCGGCCTGGCTCACGCGACCCGACTCCTCACGCAAGTCTGAACATCGCCGCTCGCTCACAATGCACACGGGTACGCCATGTGTTGCACCCCACCAGCTCCACCGGGACGCGCATCTAGACGACTCCCTGCCGGAAGGCCGACGGGGCCAGAACTCCCGAGCGGGGCGTGCCCGCCGATGCCGGGCGATCGCGAACAGCATCGGTTAGGAGGGCCGGTCCTCAGGTGCAATCGTTCGATCAGCGCCGCCAAGCCGGTCCACGATTCGTTCGGCTATCTCTGTGAGGGTGGTTAGTTCTTCTTCGGTTAGCTGGTCGATGAAGTGCTTGCGTACGGACTTCAGGTGGTGCGGCGCAGCCTGCTTCAGCGTCTGCAGGCCGGTTCCCGCCAGGACGATCATGCAGCCGCGACCATCATCGGGATCGTCCTCACGTGTCACGAGGCCGCGGCGTTCCATCCGAGCGACGTGATGCGAGAGCCGGCTTCGCGACCAGAGCATCTTGGCCGCCAGATCCCGTAGCTGCCAGCGGTCGCCCGGCTGCTCGGACAATGTGGAGAGCACTTCATAATCAGGATCGGTCAGACCCGAGTCACGTCCGAGATCTCGGGCCAGCTTCGCGGGCAGCACGGTCTGCATCCTGCGGTAGGCGCGCCACGCCCGATCCTCACCCGGCGTCAGCCACTTCGTCTTTGTCACACACCTATGTTAGGCGTACTCGTTGACATGTCATAGAAGCATCCGTACGGTCAATGACGTGTCAACAATCCGCCGCACGCTCCAGCTC
>JALZDV010000090.1 GCA_030862345.1 Actinomycetota bacterium
GGCGTCGAAGCGGCGGATCTCGAGCTGCTCGACCTTGATCGCGGCGTCCAGCAGTGGGAAGAACGGCCGCCCGGTGCCCAACACCACCGGATACACCAGCAGGCGGAACTCATCGACCAGACCGAGCCGGATCAGTTGGGCGGCCAAGTCGGCACCGCCGCAGTCGAGGTCTCCACCGGTCTCCTCCTGGAACCGGTGGACCTCAGTCGCAATGTCCTCGGTGGCCAACCGGCTGTTCCAGTCAACCGAGGACAGCGTCCGGGAGAACACCAGCCGCGGCGTGGCCAGCCAGATAGCGGCGAACTCCTGCTCCACCTCCGGCGCGTCGGCATTGTCCGCAACCGACGGCCAGTAGCCGGACATCACCTGATAGAGGTGGCGCCCGTACACCGAACCGCTCGTCGCGGCCGCCTGCTCGTTCGCGAAGCGGTGAACCTCGTCGTCCGGAGCGCTCCAGCCAATCTCGCGTCCCGGAGACTCCATGAAGCCGTCCAGCGAGACACCCATCGAATAGATCACGATCCCCAATGTCCACTCCCTTGTCGCAGGCCCTCCAAATGAGACCGTGCGGATGGTCGAAAGTCATCGCGCACAAGCGCACATCGTCGCGGTTCTGGCGCCCGGAGTCGGTTAGCGTGTTCCGGTTGACGCACAGCAGCAGGGGGCGGAGTGCTCGGGGCGTACGGACAGGTCCTGCTGATCCCGCATGCCCTGCCGATGATCGCGGTCGGCTTTATCGGCCGCCTCCCCCTATCGATGGTGGGCCTGGGTTGTCTGCTCGTGGTCGAGGACTACACCGGGTCCTATGCGCTCGGGGGTGCGGTCGCTGCCACCGGTGCGGTGACCACATCCCTGTTCGGGCCACTGCTGGGTCGAGCGGCCGATGCGTTCGGCCAACGCCGGGTGCTGTTGCCGACTCTTGCGGTGTTCGTCCTCGCCGGGTCGACCTTTCTGTGGACGGTCCGAGAGGATCAGCCGAGATGGCTGATGTTTCTCGCTGCGGGTGTCGCCGGCGCCTGCATCCCACCGATCTCCAGCATGCTGCGCACCAGATGGACTTACCTCCTCAAGGGCTCGGCCCGGCTGCCCACGGCCCTTGCCTTCGAATCGGTGATGGACGAATTCACCTTCATCGTCGGGCCGGTCCTGGTCACTTTCCTGTCCACCACCGGTCACACCACATCCGGGGTCGTGACCGCTTTCGTGCTCGCCGCGGTCGGCGGGCTGCTCTTCGCCGCTCAGCGCAAGACCGAGCCTCCGCCGGGCGGAGCACAGCTCCACCGTGGCCCGTCGGCGATGCGGACTCCGGGACTTCGCGTGCTCTGTGTTGTCGGGTTCGTGATCGGCGGGATCCTGGGTGACCTGCAGGTCAGCCTGGTCGCCTTCGCCGAGGAGCAGGGTGCCTACGCCATGTCCGGTGTGCTGATCGCCGCCCTGGCGGTCGGCTCGATGACCTCCGGCATCCTCTGGGGAGCCCTGCACTTCCGTACGCCGCTGGGTTCGAGGCTCATATCCACCCTCACGTGCCTCACCCTGCTGAGCATTCCGCTGACGCTGATCGGGGACATCTGGCCCATGGTCATCGCCGTGGCCCTGTTCGGTTTCGCGATCTCTCCTTCACTGATCACCTCGTTCACTCTTGTGGAGAGGCTGGTCCCCGAGGACATCGTCACCGAAGGGTTCACCTGGGTGGGTACCGCGGTCGGACTGGGGGTAGCGGTGGGTGCCTCTTCCTCCGGTCTGCTCGTAGACCTCTCCGGCGCCAACCAGGCCCTGCTGGTGGCCACCGCGCTCGCCCTGCTCGGGGCATCGACCGTCTTCGGTTTTTCGCACACTCTCAGCACAGATTCGGAGCTGGCTGGCGAAGATGCCCGAGTTCGGTGAGCCGGCGGGAGTCGGCCGTGGCTGATTTCGTCGGGGCCGTCGATCAGGGGACGACAAGCACCCGCTTCATGATCTTCGACCACGGCGGCAACGTCGTGGGTCGGCACCAGCTCGAGCACGAACAGATTCTTCCCCGGGCCGGCTGGGTCGAGCACAATCCGATCGAGATCTGGGAGCGCACCTCTGCGGTCATCCAGACCGCGCTGCAGCAGGCCGATCTGGCCGGCTCCGATCTGGCTGCCTTGGGCATCACCAACCAGCGGGAGACCACGCTCGTCTGGGATCGGTCGACCGGCCGGCCCTACTACAACGCAATCGTCTGGCAGGACACCCGTACCGACCGGGTCGCCTCGGCACTGGACCGCGACGGGCGCGGCGAGATCATCCGGCGCAAGGCTGGGCTGCCGCCTGCCACCTACTTCTCCGGCGCGAAGATCCAGTGGATTCTGGACAACGTCGACGGCGTACGAGCTGCGGCCGCCCGCGGACAGGCGCTCTTCGGCACCCCGGACACCTGGTTGCTGTGGCATCTCACCGGCGGTGCAGACGGCGGCGTGCACCTCACCGACGTGACCAACGCCAGCCGGACCATGTTGATGGACCTCGAGACGCTGCAGTGGGATGAGCAGCTGCTCGGCTTCTTCGACATCCCGAGGGAAATGCTGCCCGAGATCCGGCCGAGTTCGGACCCGGAGCCGTACGGGACAACTCTCGCGCGCGGGCCGCTGGCCGGTGAGGTCCCGATGACCGGTGCCCTCGGTGACCAGCAGGCAGCGACGGTCGGCCAGGTCTGTTTCAGCCCGGGCGAGGCCAAGAACACATACGGCACAGGCAACTTCATGCTGCTCAACACCGGTACCGAGCTTGTCCGCTCCAAGGCCGGCCTACTGACGACCGTCTGTTATCAGTTCGGCGAGGCTGCTCCGGTGTACGCGCTGGAGGGCTCGATCGCGGTGACCGGTTCGGCCGTGCAATGGCTGCGGGACCAGCTCGGCATCATCAGCGGGGCAAGTCAGAGCGAATCGCTGGCAAGGCAGGTCGAGGACAATGGCGGCGTCTATTTCGTACCTGCCTTCTCCGGACTGTTCGCCCCGCACTGGCGCTCCGATGCCCGTGGCGCCATCGTCGGGCTGTCGCGGTTCAACACGAATGCGCATCTGGCGCGGGCCACCTTGGAGGCCATCTGTTTTCAGAGCCGGGATGTGGCCGAGGCCATGGTCGCCGACTCGGGCGTGAGCCTCGACGTGCTCAAGGTCGACGGTGGAGTCACGGCCAACCAGCTGTGCATGCAGATCCAGGCCGACGTCCTCGGCGTACCGGTGAGCCGCCCCGTCGTCGCCGAGACCACCGCACTCGGCGCGGCCTACGCGGCCGGTCTTGCCGTTGGATTCTGGGAGAACACCGACGAACTGCGCGCCAACTGGAACGAGGACAAGCGCTGGGAGCCGGTCTGGTCGGAGGACCAGCGCGAGACTGCCTACGCTGCATGGAAGAAGGCGGTCACCAGGACCTTCGATTGGGTCGACGTGGACTGACCGCCCGACTGTCATCTCCGGCGGTTCTGGCCTTAACCCGCCAAGTCGTCGGTGTGCACCGCTCGCTCGGGAGGTCAGCCGTATGAGAGCCACCGCACTGTCCCCGGAGTTCCGCGAACAGTCCCTGCAGCAACTGGCCAGGACCGAACTCGATGTCCTGGTGATCGGCGCCGGTGTGGTCGGCGCCGGCTGCGCGCTCGATGCGGCCAGTCGCGGCCTTCGGGTGGGATTGGTCGAGGCCCGGGACTTCGCCTCAGGTACGTCCAGTCGATCCAGCAAGCTGGTGCACGGCGGCCTGCGCTATCTGGAGATGCTGGACTTCCGGCTGGTCGCCGAGGCGCTCGGCGAACGCGGCCTGCTCATGGACCGGCTGGCCCCGCACCTGATCCGGCCGGTGTCTTTCATCTATCCGCTGCGGCATCGGTTCTGGGAAAGGGTGTACGCCGGGTCCGGTGTGCTGCTCTACGACACCATGGCCCGCCGGTCCCGGCACGTGGGTGGTCGTGGGCTCCCACACCACCGGCATCTCACCCGGCGGGCTGCGCGCCGGATCGTGCCAGCCCTACGCAAGGACGCGCTGATCGGAGCTCTTCAGTACTACGACGCCCAGGTCGACGACGCCCGGCACACGATGTTCATCTCACGGACCGCCGCGGCGTACGGCGCGCTGGTTGCCTCCCGTACCCGGGTGACCCGGCTGTTGCGTCAAGGGGAACGGGTCACCGGCGCCGTCGTACGCGACCTCGAGTCCGATCGGGAGATCTCCATCCTGGCCGGCCAGGTGGTCAATGCCACTGGGGTCTGGACCGACGAGACGCAGACGCTGGCCCGGGAACGCGGCCTGTTCAACGTGCGGGCAAGCAAGGGCGTCCACCTGGTCGTGCCGCGGGACCGGATCCACTCGAAGTCCGGCCTGATCCTGCGTACCGCGGACTCGGTGTTGTTCGTCATCCCATGGGGGCGGCATTGGATCATCGGCACCTCGGACACCGACTGGGCGCTGGACAAGGCCCATCCCGCGGCCAGTGCCAGCGACATCGACTACCTGTTGCGTCATGTCAACGAGGTCCTCGAGCAGCCACTCACCGAGGAGGACGTCGAGGGCGTGTATGCGGGTCTGCGCCCGCTGTTGTCCGGAGAGTCCGAGGCAACGTCGAAGCTGTCACGTGAACACGCTGTGGCGCATACGGTTCCCGGTTTGGTGGTCGTCGCCGGCGGGAAGTACACGACCTACCGGATCATGGCCAAGGACGCCATCGACGAGGCCGTTCACGGACTGGACACCGTGCTGGACCGGCGGGTCCCTCCCTCGTGTACGGAAAGCGTGCCATTGCTCGGAGCCGAGGGGTACCAGGCCTTGTGGAACACCCGGCACGAACTCGTCGCCCGGTCGGGGGTGCACGAAGTCTGGATCGAGCATCTGCTGCACCGGTACGGGTCACTGATCTGGGAGGTGCTCGATCTCGTGACCGCGGACCCCTCTCTCGGCGAGCCGTTGACCGGAGCGGACTATCTGCGAGTTGAGATCGCCTACGCCGCCTCGCACGAGGGCGCCCGGCACCTCGACGACGTGCTCACCCGGCGTACGCACATCTCGATCGAGACCTTCGACCGCGGGATCAGCACCTGCGCGGAGGCTGCTGGGCTGATGGGCGCGGTTCTGGGCTGGAGTGCCGAACAGATCGGCATCGAGATCGAGCACTACCGGATGCGGGTAGCCGCCGAACTCCAGAGCCAGCAGATGCCAGACGACGAGACCGCAGATGCTGCCCGGATGGGCGCCCCCGACGTCGTACCCCTGACCTGACCTGACCCGGACGATCCCTGACTAGCGCAACGTCGGTCGATCTGAGTGCCGGTTCGCTACACAACCTTGCTTCTGTGGGCGCTGAAAGCGGCGGTTGTGTAGCGAACCGGCGAAAATGGCGCGCGGTGATCGCGCCAGTCGAGCGGCGGGCTAGGTTCGGTGGTCATGCGCCCAGAACACCTCGACCTGATGGCCATGTGCGGCACGCCGACCCTGCATCCGGATGGCGGACTGGCGATCGTCTCGGTCATCCGGCCGGATCTGGCAAGCAACGACTACGTCGGGGGTCTGTGGTCGGTGCCCCTGGACGGATCCGGTCCGCCGCGCCGACTGACCCGCGGGCACCGCGACACGGCCCCGCAGATAAGTCCGGACGGCGCCCTGGTCGCGTTCCTCCGCGCGGAGCACAAGGGCAAGCCGCAGGTGCACGTCGTCGAGGTGAGCGGCGGCGAACCGGTGCTGCTGACCGACTGCCCGCTGGGTGCGGGTGCACCGCGCTGGAGCCCGGATTCTCGGCAGGTCGCCTTCGTCGCCCGGGTTCCGGAGCAGGGGCGGTACGGGACCGATGAGGACATCTCCGCCGACGCCGAGGCTCCGCGGTTGATCACCACGTTCGCCTACCGCGCTGACAATGTGGGCTACACCATCGACCGCCGCAACCATGTGTTCGTCCTCGACGTACCGGATCTTGCGGCGTTGGACCCGACCGCGCCTCATCCTGGCGGTTCACCAGCAAACCGCCAGGAGGGGAATGCGGCGCCGGAAGGCTCGGTGACGGGATCCGGCGAGGACTACGAGGACGACAAGGACGACGAGGCCGCACACCTGCCGCAGGCCAGGCAGATCACCGACGGGGATTGCGACGACGTGGACGTCGACTGGAGCCCGGATGGCGCGCGTCTGGTCTTCGTGAGCGACCGGGACACCGACGGCTCCCCGAGAGCCGACGAGGACCTCACGTCGTCGATCTTCACTTGTACGCCGGACGGCGCCGAACTGAGGTTTGTTGCCGGCGGTGGACTCTTCTGCAGCAGTCCGCAATGGACGGCGGATGGCGAGCAGATCGTCTTCCTGGGCAGTGCACTCGGTCCCAGCGGAATGGACTTCGTGGCGCGGAACTCGAGCCTGTACGTCGTACCCGCCGTTGGGGACCCAGCCGGAGCCCCGGCCGACCTTCGTTGTCTGACCGACGCGGAAACTATCGATCTCGGCGAGGTGGGCAGCCACCTGTCGGTCAGCCGGCGAGGGGTCATCGTCCAGGATCGCCGCCGGGGGACGGTCCGGCTGTTGGAGATCGATCCACAAGGGGACCCCGTCGATGCTGAATCCGCGGTCGAGGTCGCCGGCGGTCCCGGCTGGCACCGCGGACATGCCGTCAGCCGATCGGGCGACACCGTGATTGCCGCGCTGGCCGAGGCAGACCGGCCCAGCGAACTCGCCCTCGTGCGCGGCGCCGCCGCCGAGGAGCTTCCGCGCCATCTGACCGACGTCGGCCGCCGCCTGCGTGCGGCCGCCCCCGCGCGTGTGCCGCTGGACAAGGAGATAGCCAGTGCGGACGGGTATCCGGTCCACGGCTGGACGATCCTGCCGGATCCGGACGAGCACGGCCCAGGCCCGTACCCGGTTCTGCTGAACATCCACGGCGGGCCGTACGCCTCCTACGTCGCCGCGTTCTTCGACGAAGCACAGGTCTACGCCGGGGCCGGGTACGCGGTCGTGATGTGCAACCCGCGCGGCTCGGCCGGATACGGGCAGGCGCACGGACGGTCGATCAAAGGTGCGATGGGCACGGTGGACGCCGACGACATCCTGGCCTTCCTCGACGGCTGCCTGGCCGATCCTGAGCTGAGGCTCGACGCCGACCGGGTTGGCGTGATGGGTGGCTCGTACGGCGGCTACATGACCGCACTGCTGACCACCCGTACCCGCCGGTTCGCCGCAGCGATCGTGGAACGCGGATATCTCGATGCGGTCAGCTTCGTCGGGTCCTCGGACATCGGCTGGTTCTTTCCTGATCAGTACCACCAGGAGGCGAACTCGGATGCCGCCGAGACGGGTATCGCCGTGTCCGGCAGCGCCGCCCTGTGGGAGCAGTCGCCGATGGCCTACGTCGACCGAGTCGCCACGCCGACGCTGGTCATCCATTCCGAGGCGGACTGGCGCACCCCGATCGAGCAGGCTCAGCGGTGGTACACGGCTCTGCGCCGCAAAGGCGTACCTACGCAGCTGCTGATCTTTCCCGGGGAGGGCCACGAGATGACCCGGTCCGGGAGGCCCACCCATCGTCGCGACCGGTTCACCCACATCCTGCGCTGGTGGTCTGAGCATCTCCCGGTGCAGCCGCCGCCGGACTGACCCACTTTCGCGGTTATGCGCATAACCGTCAC
>JALZDV010000128.1 GCA_030862345.1 Actinomycetota bacterium
GCGCATAACCGCGAACGGGGAGGAACCCAGGCGACTAGCCTCGGCCAGCGTGAAGTTCGACCCGGCCCGCCACACCGACGTACCCGGACTCGACCCAGACACCAATGCCCGTTGGCAGGCCCGCTTCCGCGCCCCGCGGGTCATGCTGCCGGAGTGGGCACTCGATGCTCCCCACCGGTGCCTCTACCTGTCCGACCAGAGCGGAACCGTCGAGCTGTACGCCTGGGACCGGGCCGAGGGCAACCACCGGCAGGTGACTGACCGCCCCAACGGCACGCTCTCGGGCGCGCTGACGCCGGATGGAAACCGGATCTGGTGGTTCTCCGACACAGACGGCGACGAATGGGGTCACTGGGTGGTGCAGCCCTTCGAAGGCGGCCCGGACACAGCCGTTGGACCCAGCATCGAGCCGGCGTACTCGGCCGGGCTGAGCCTCGGGCATGACATCGCAGTGATCGGACGCAGCACCGACGACGGCACCCAGATTCTCGCGTTGTCATCGGTGGACGGCTCGACGAGCGTGCTCTACGAACACAAGGAGAACGCGTACGTCGGTGGGCTGTCGCGCGATCAAAACCTCCTCGCCGTAGGACATTCCGAGCACGGAGATACCCGGCACATGGCGCTGCGCGTTCTATCCCCTGGAGATGGTGCTTCCGTCGCTGAGAAGTGGGACGGCGACGGGCTGGGCGTTTCCAGCGCAGGTTTCGCGCCGATCAACGGGGACTCGCGACTCTTGGTCAGCCATGAGCGCCGCGGCCGGCCGGAACTCCTGGTATGGGACGTGGTGGCAGACACCGAGACCGAGATACTGCTCAACCTGCCCGGCGAAGTCACCGGAAGCTGGTACCCCGACGCAGCGGCGCTGCTGATCGGCCACGACTACGCCGCTCGTACCGAGCTCTACCGCTACGACCTCGCGGTAGCCTCCCTGCACCGACTGGACACCGCGCCGGGCGTGGTCAGTGGCGCGACTGCTCGTCCCGACGGCACGGTGGAGATGGCCTGGTCGTCCTCGGTGGAGCCGCCGGCGATTCGTACGGTGGGTGGCGGCATCGTGCTTGCCGCACCAGGCGAACCTCCCCCGGAGGGCTTCCCGCTGGAGGATGCCTGGGTCGATGGCCCGGGCGGCCCGATCCACGCCCTGGTCGTGCGCCCACCGCGAGGCCAGGCTCCGTACGCGACCGCTTTCCTGATCCACGGCGGACCGGAGTCCTCCGACGAGGACGCGTTCCGGGCCCGCCGAGCCGCCTACGCGGAGGCCGGCTATGCGGTGGTCCACGTCAACTACCGAGGCTCCACCGGATACGGCTCGGCATGGCGCGACGCGTTGACCGGTCGCCCTGGGCTGACCGAGTGCGCGGACATCGCCGCCGTGCAGGAATGGGCGATCTCGTCAGGTCTGGCCGATCCGGTGCGCTGCATCCTGACCGGCGGCTCCTGGGGTGGTTTCCTGACCCTGCTCGGGCTCGGCACCCAGCCGAATCGGTGGGCGGCCGGAGTCGCCGAGGTCCCGGTGGCTGATTATCTGGCCGCGTACGAGGACGAGATGGAGGGCTTACGGGCCTTCGATCGTGCACTGTTCGGCGGCTCCCCGACCGAGATCGGGGACAGCTACCGACGGTCGTCGCCGATCACGTACGTCGAGGCCGTCCGTGCGCCGGTGCTACTGATGGCCGGGGCCAATGATCCGAGATGTCCGCTGCGCCAGATCGAGAACTACCTCGGCGCGCTCGTAGCACGCGGTCACGACCACGAGGTGTACCGATTCGACGCTGGACACGGGAGCCTGGTGATCGAGGAGACGATCCGGCAGGTGGCCGTGGCCCTGGACTTCTGCCTGCGGCGGGTCCCACCTCACTGACCAGACCTTGACTCTCCCCCCGAGGAAGACCCGACACTGCACTCCATGGCCCAAGCCCTATGCCGATCGGGATGTTCACCCTGGCAGGACTGTACGGGGGCGTTGTACCCGCCTGCGGTCGAAGACGTCGACTAGGTCGTTGCCTACGTTCCGATCACCACTGCCGGTCAACTCCCAGACAACCGTGGGCCGCTGGGTCACCGAGCACGCCAGTTCTGCGGAGCTCCAGGTTCGTGAGGTTTATGTCATCGGCCCGGCCGAGGCATCCGAGCCGGAGATGTATCGAATGAAAATCTGCTGGCCGGTGGAAACATTCCTGGGTCGTGCTGACCGACCCCGAACGGAACGAGTTCTGCCTCGCGGCGGGTAACAACCCCGGGCACTAGCGGCGGGCGAGCAACTCCGCGATCTGAATGGGGTTCAGGGCCGCGCCCTTGCGCAGATTGTCGTTGCTGACGAACAGCGCCAGGC
>JALZDV010000150.1 GCA_030862345.1 Actinomycetota bacterium
GCGGTGGAGCCGGGTCGGCCGGCGACGGCCGCGGTGCGGGCGCCGGGGCCGGACTGCGGCCCGCCCTGGCGGGAGTACCGGTGGACGGCACGGTGTTCTGGACCGCGGGACCGCCGCCCGATGGCGACCCAGGACCGGGTGGAGGGACCGGCGCGCCCGCGGCAGGCGCAGTGGGCGCGGGTGGTGGGGTGGAGCGGGACGACGTCTCGGTGACGACCGCCGGATCGTTGTTCCGCACACCGGCACTGCCGGGCCCGGTCGAGGGTGTGCCGGGCCCGGACAGATTCATCGCGACCACGACGAGGGCCGCTGCCACGACGACGAGCAGGAGGACCGGGGACCGGCGCCGCTTCGGCTCGGGGACTGCACGCCCGTATGGAGCGAGCACCGCAGCCGCATCGCGACCCCCAGGCTTGCCAGCCCGGTGGCCCGGTGCCTCGCGCTTGGGCATGCGTCGCGCCTTCCGCCGGTCACGTCCCGGTAGGAGCGTTCCCGGGGCGTCTTCCGCCGCCACGATCGGCCGGCCACGTTGTATGTTACGCCCACCTGGCGGATCAGGGAGCCCAATCCGGCGCCTCGCGCCTGCGCGACCCCTCCAGCGCTGTGGTGGCCAGGGGCGGGGTCGAACCGCCGACCTTCCGATTTTCAGGGCCAAGGTCGCACGTCCGGCAGTAGTCGTGCCCGTCTCTGAGCTGCAACGACGCGGGTGCCCGGCCGCACCCGCACGCCCGCGAACCCCGGCGGATGAGACCACAGTTGAGACCGGGGCGTCGTAAACCCCGGGTCACACGCCGACGCTGGAGGGGGGCAACCTTCATGCACGCGGGGATGTTCTCGCACCAGGCTTGCTACAGCATGAACCAGGGGCCAGCTACGACCCTCTCGCTCGTCCGTTACAGACGCATTCCGTCAATAGAGGGTCCGTCCTCCAGATCGCCATCGACCACTGGTTGATGTGGCCACCTCTGCCAGGCCTCGGCTGTCCTTTCCTCGGAAGAGGGCGGCTCTCGGATATCACCCAGCGTCCGCGAAACGACCACGTCCTCGTCATTTCTGTCAACCTCGTCATACGTTCGTGGGTGCTTTACGGCACCTATTACCGCGTTGCCGGCCTCAACAAGGCCGACGCTTATGAACGTTGCAAGTGCGGCTTCTAACATCTTTCTGCCAACGGGATCATCGAATACAAGCGCAGTAACGGGCGCCCCCACACCGGCCGCAGCGAGGGTCGCGAGGCCCACTCTTAGGACTACGGACGACAGGCCAGCGGGTCGTGTCGCATCAGCAACATCCTTTAGGCCAGCGACATCCTTTTGTAGCTTGTGAAGGTTGCGTTGCATCTCACTTAAATCGTAACCGATGGCCCTCTGTTGAGTTATCTTTGCAGCGGTCCAAATCATGTCCCTATGGCGTGGATCCTTCACGGAGAGACGATCGAGAGAAACTTGGACATCCCTATCTAAGACGCCGCGATCGGTGATGTTCCCTTCTAACGTCTCCGCCACATCTCTTCGACCCATCAAAAATAGCTTAATCGTGAGCTGGCAGACATCCGCCGAGACAGCCTGTAGTTCCGCTAAGAGTTGCTGGGCATCATGAAATTGGCCAGCCCTGGCGCGGTTTTGTAGTTTTCCAAGCTGGTCAACCTTACGTTGAAGCGTAGATACCAGGACTGTGAAACCCTCACCAGTACTCACCATCTCCGGGAGGTCAGCAGCCCTGATGATCTGCGACCGGCCGATGAATCTCCGGGCGACGAGTAGGCCGGCGTTGTGGGCCTCCGGGCCGGCGTGGCTGGCGCAGGCGTCCTCGATGATCCACGGCGTGAGGTCCCGCTCGAAGGCGTCGACCGCAGTCTTGAGCACGCAGCTGTCCGTGTCGATGCCGCAGATGTAGAGATCGGTCCAGCGATGCTTGTCGACGAGCTGGGTGCCCTCTGAGGTGAACAGCGAGTAGATGTGCTTGTTGACCACGGGACTGTGCCCGACGTGGGGTGCGAGTTCCGGGACGAGATCGGTGTCCGGGGTGTGGGTCATCTGGGTCCAGCCGATGAGCCGCTCGTAGGGGCTGCCCGCGTAGTTGAGGTAGCGGGTGAACACCACGTCGCCGCCGGTGGCCTGCCAGCGGCGTACCAGCTCGACGATGACGGGCACGACGGGCGCGGAGTCCTCGGTGATGAACCCGTTCTGCACGTCGACCACGACAAGGACCGGTCTGCGCTCGCTCATCTCACGTCCTCTCGCACTCTCGGAGGATCTCGACCGCCTGGGCCAGGTGCCGGGCGAGGCCGCTGGTCTCGACTACAGCCTCTCGCATCGACCGGTGTTGCGACGTCTCCTGGGGTCGCTCGGTGGTGAGCCGCGAGCGGATGCCGCGCAGGAAACGCCAGCCGAACTCGCCCGCTACCACCGGGTCGCTTCCCCGTTCGACCTGCTGACGCAGGTGGTCGCAGTATGCCCACACGGCTTGCACGGATAGCTCACAGGCCACGAGCTCGTGCTCAAGCAGGG
>JALZDV010000154.1 GCA_030862345.1 Actinomycetota bacterium
AGGATGCGCACCGGGACTGGCCAGCCTGGCGGATCGCGTTGGCCTCGTTCGGCATCACCTTCCTGGCCGAGTGGGGTGACCTGTCCCAGCTGGCCACCGCTGGCCTGGCGGCCCGGTACGACGCTCCTCTGTCGGTGTTCGTCGGTGCTTTCGGGGCGCTGCTGCTGATCGCCTCGCTCGCGGTCTTCGTCGGCGCGAAACTGGTCACCCGGCTGCCGATCAGGCTGGTCCGTCGTATCGCCGCGATCCTCTTCGCCGGGTTCGCTGCGCTGGCCGTGTACGAGGCGGTGAGCGCCTTCGTCGGGTGACGGGACATCCGCGGCACTACTGTCGCGTCCGTGGCAGCCGAGTCCTCGCAGTCCCTCGAGCGTGGGCTGCGCCTTCTGCGGCTGCTCGCCGACGCCTCGACCCCGATGACCGTCACTGCCCTGGCTGACGCCCTGCAGACGCACCGCCCGGTCGTGTACCGGTTGATCACCGCACTGTCTAGACAGGGCATGGTGCACCGCGATGCCGACGGACGGTGGCGGCTGGGTCTAGGGGTGCTGCACCTGGCCCAGCGCATCCAGCCCCAACTGCGTGACGCGGCGGCCGGGCCGCTGCGCCGGCTCGCGGAGGATGTCGGGGCGACCGCCCACCTGACGATCAGCGACGGCGGCGAGGCGCTGGCTGTGGCGGTGATCGAACCGTCGTGGACCAACTACCACGTCGCTTACCGGGTCGGCTCGCGGCACCCGCTGGACCGGGGGGCTGCGGGCTTGGCGATCCTCGCGCTCGACGCACCGTCCGGGCCGGGTTACGCGACGACCAGCGGTGAGCTGCAGCCCGGAGCCCATGGGATCGCCGCTCCGGTCACCGGCGTCAACGATCTACGGGCCAGCGTCGGGGTGATCACGCTGGGCGAATTGGCAGTGGACGAGGTCGGGGTGCGGGTCGTACGAGCCGCCGAGGAGATTCGTAACGCCCTGATCTGAGCCGCTTGCTGAGCCGGTTCGCTACACAACCGGCCCTGTCGACTCTCCATAGCGGCGGTTCGCTACACAACCGGCCCTTTCGACCCTCCATAGCGGCGGTTCGCTACACAACCGGCTCTTTCAGCCCCTCGAAAGCGGCGGTTCGCTACACAACCGGCGTTATCGCCGGGCGGATCGTTCCAGTGCAGGCGCCGAACCCGATCCGGGTGCCACTCGCGCCGGGCGCGCTGGCTCGCAGGGTCACCGTGTCGCCGTCCTCGAGGAAGGTACGGGTCGTGCCGTCGTCGAGTGCGAACGGGTTCCGGCCGCCCCAGGACAACTCCAAGAATGATCCCCGCTGACCGGGCTCAGGCCCGGAGACGGTTCCGGACGCGAACAGATCCCCGGTCCGCAGGCTGGCGCCGTTCACGGTCAGGTGTGCCAGCTGCTGGTCGGCCGTCCAGTACATCGAGCCGAATGGCGGCCGGGACACGACCGTCCCGTTGCAGTCCACCTCGATCGTCAGGTCCAGGCCCCAGTCCTCCGACCGGCGCAGGTACGGCAATGGCTGCGGATCTTGGACCGGCCCTGGAATCCGAGCCGCCTCCAGAGCCGCCAGCGGCACCACCCAGGGGGAGATGCTCGTCGCGAAGGACTTCCCGAGGAACGGGCCCAGCGGTACGTACTCCCACGCCTGGATGTCGCGCGCAGACCAATCGTTGAGCAGCACGACACCAAATACATGCCCGGCGAGATCCCCGATCGGCACCTGAGAGCCGGCTGCGGACGGCGTCCCGACGACGAACCCCACCTCCGCCTCGATGTCGAGCCGCTGCGAGGGCCCGTACGTAGGCGCCTCAGCATCGGGTGGTTTGCGCTGGCCGTTGGGGCGTACGACATCGGTCCCGGACACGACGACCGTGCCGGCCCGGCCGTGGTAGCCGATCGGCAAATGGCGCCAGTTCGCCGGCAGCGCTGGGGAGTCTGGACGGAACAGCGCGCTGACGTTGGATGCGTGGTCGATCGAGGCATAGAAGTCTACGTAGTCCGCGACCTCGAACGGCAGGCACATCTGCGCATCGGCTTGAGCCACGAGCAACTTCTCGGTGGCTCCGCGCTGCGACTGTTCGCTCAACAGGTGCGTGACCCGGGCTCGAATGCGGTCCCACTCCGACCGGCCACAGGCCAGGAACTGGTCGAGCGTCTCGGACCGCAGCATCTGGGAGGGCTCATCGATCAGCCCGCGGGCCGCAGCCGCGGCGAGGTCGAGGATCTGGTCACCGATGGCAACGCCGATCCGGCGAGTGCCGCCGGTACCGGAATCACCGTTGCGGCGACTGGCGCTCTTGCGGCAGAACACGCCGTAGGGGAGGTTCGTGATCGGGAAGTCGGTGCCCTCAGGCACTGCCACCCAGGATGATGCCTCGCCGGCCGGACCGCTCACAGCAGGCCCAGCGCAGTCAGTTCGGTGATCGGTTCGGTGACCGAGCAGGATCCGAAGCCGATGAAGCTGGCGCGCACCCGGCGGGCGTCGTGCTCATGCAGTGCCCGCAGGGCGTGGACGATCACCTCGGCGCTGCCCTCACGGAGCCAGCCCAGGATCTCCTCGTCGTCCTCACCCAGTACGGCGGCCTGCGTAGCAAGCAGCACATTGAGGAAGCCGTGCTGGGTGTTGCCAGCAGCATCCTCGATCCCGCAGATCGCATGGTGCAACCCAGCCGTGCACTTGAACGGGATCCGCCGAGCGACGCAGGCGGTGAGAAACGCGGCGAGTTCCTCCGGCGCGGGCACCGCCCCGAGGGCAGCACCGCCGGTACGGAACTTCGCCTCCCGTCCAGCCACGGCGATAGCATCGAGTTCGGCCGAAAGGTCTTGGCCACGAGGCAGTTCGATGTACCCGGTGACCTCCGGTAGGGCATCGAGGATGTCCCTCAGAGCGACCAGGGATGACTCGGGCGGGAGCACGATCTCGACCGCGCCGAGTTCCAACCGGGGATCGGTCACGATCTGGGTGATCGCGTCGCTGAGTCCGTCCAGGCCGGTATCGGCGATCAGGCCGACGGTCAGCGAAGTCGGCCGGGACCAAGCCTGGGCCAACTCCGGTACCCGGGAAGCCGGGCACAGGAACCGGCCCACGGTGAAGCCGTACGTCCCCGCCAGATGGTGCGGGTGGGCAGCCAGGGCGTCGGGCATCGCGGCATTGCCGGGAGGAAACAGAGCGGCGTCGTCGATGAGCGTGCCGAACAGTGCGGTCAAGGCGGGGCCCGCGGCAGCGTCGCTGGAGGCGGAACGGATCGGCGCGGAGTCTGGAGTTGACACGGCCCGGAACGCTAGCGCACCCTTGAACTACCAAATCGGACAGCTGTGTCCTGTTATCGGACACTCAGATGCATACAGCGCGATCCGCGCCTGGGAAAGGAACCGGTCATGCCCTACTACCGCCAGGTCGGCACCATCCCGCGCAAGCGACACACCCAGTTCCGCAAGGCCGACGGCTCGCTGTATGCCGAGGAACTGATGGGAGTGGAGGGCTTCTCTGCGGACTCAGCGCTGCTCTACCACGAGCACCTGCCGACAGCAATCGTGCACAGCGAGCCTTTCGATGGTCCACAGTGGACACGTCAGTCCAACTACCCGTTGAAGCCCCGGCACTTCGTCACCCACAAGCTGGATGCTGCCGGATCTGATCCGATCACCGGGCGTCAGCACCTGCTGGCCAACGCGGACTGCCGGATCTCCTACGCCCTAGCGGACAGACCGTCACCCCTGTACCGCAACGCCATCGGCGACGAGTGCATCTACGTCGAGAGCGGCACGGCCCGATTCGAGTCGGTCCTGGGAGCCTTTGACATCGGCCCCGGTGACTATGTCGTGATCCCGACGTCCACGACGTACCGGATCGTCCCCACCGGCGCCGAGCCGCTGCGGACCCTGAGCACCGAAGCGACCGGGCATATCGGTCCGCCGAAGCGCTACCTCTCCGCACGCGGTCAGTTCCTCGAGAACGCGCCGTACTGCGAGCGGGACCTCCGCGGGCCGACCGAACCGTTCACCGCCAGCGGCACGGACGTCGAGGTCCTCGTGCAGCATCGGTCCTCCGACCACACCGGCGGCGTCGGCTGGACGAAGTTCACCTACGCCCAACACCCCTTCGACGTGGTCGGCTGGGACGGAAGCCTCTATCCGTATGCGTTCAACATTGCCGACTTCGAGCCGATCACCGGTCGCGTGCACCAGCCGCCGACGGTGCATCAGACGTTCGCGGGACCGAACTTCGTGATCTGCTCGTTCGTCCCGCGCAAGGTCGACTACCACCCGCAGTCCATCCCGGTGCCGTACAACCACGCCAACGTCGACTCCGACGAAGTGCTCTTCTACTGCGGTGGCGACTACGAGGCCCGGAAAGGCGCCGGCATCGGTCAGGGCTCGATCTCGTTGCACCCCAGCGGGTTCACCCACGGTCCGCAGCCCGGCGCCCCCGAAGGGGCCATCGGGCTGGAGCACTTCGACGAGTTGGCCGTCATGATCGACACGTTCCGCCCGCTGGACCTGTGCCTGCCGGCCATCGCCTGCGAGGACACCGGCTACGCCTGGACCTGGGCCGGCCGCACGCTGGAGTAGATGATCCACTCGACCGAAGAGCGAGAGGGAGGCATCACAGTGCGGGCGATCCAGGTGGCCGAACACGGCGGACCGGAGGCATTGCAGGTCGTCGACGTCCCGACACCGGAAGCCGGTGAGGGGCAGATTGTCGTCGACGTTGCTGCCGCTGGCCTGAACTACATCGACACCTATCAGCGCACCGGCACCTACCCGATCGAGACACCGTTCGTCCTTGGTCAGGAGGGAGCGGGAACCGTACGTGCGGTCGGTCCGGGTGTCGAAGGGCTCTCCGTCGGCGACCGGGTGGCCTGGAAGCAAGGCATGGGCAGCTACGCCGAGGCTGTGGCGATTGCGGCCACCGAAGCTGTGCCCGTACCGGACGGGATGCCCGACGAAGTGGCGGCCGCAGCGATCCTGCAGGGCGTGACCGCCCACTACCTGGCCACGTCGACCTATCCGGTACAGCCCGGTGACTGGGTGGTGGTCCATGCGGCAGCCGGGGGGGTCGGTCAGCTCCTGACCCAGATCGTCAAGTTGCGCGGCGGACATGTGTTGGCCACCACCTCGACGCCGGAGAAGGCTGCGCTGGCCCGCGCCGCCGGAGCGGACCGAGTCGTGGCCTACGACGAGATGGTGGACGCGGCCATGGACGTGACGGGCTACCTGGGGGTGGCGGCGGTGTTCGACGGAGTGGGGAAGTCCACCTTCGAGGCCGGCCTGGATGCACTCCGGATCCGCGGGACGATGGCTCTCTTCGGGGCCGCGAGCGGCCCGGTCCCGCCATTCGACCCGCAACGGCTCAACAGTGGCGGCGGTCTGTTCTTGACCCGTCCATCGGTGGCGCACTACACCCGTGACCGAGACGAGCTGCTCGGCCGCACCAGCCAGCTCTTCGGTTGGATCGCCGACGGGTCGGTCAAGGTGCGAATCGGGCACCGCTACCCGCTCGCCGAGGCCGCCCAGGCGCATCGCGATCTGGAGGGGCGCAGCACCACCGCCAAATCCCTGCTCATCCCCTGATCAAGGGAGGCGCTCAGCGCTGGGACATCGAGTAGCGCAGCTTCGACATCATGAACTCCGCCTGCGGGACGATGCCGCTCTCCTCGAACAGCGATCCGATCCGGTCGGTGAACTGTTCCGGCTCCCACCGCTGCCCGTCGTTTTCGATGACTGCGACCGAGGTGAACGGCTGGTAGAGCTCGACGGTGTCGCCCTGCACCCCGAAGACCTTGCCGCTGATGTCCCCAGCCGCGTCGGAGCACAGCCAGGCCACGAATGGCGCGACGTTCTCCGGCGCCCAGAAGTCAAAGCTTCCTGGCTCCGTCGCCGGGATGTCGCCATAGGCGGACTCGGTCATCGTCGTACGCGCAGCCGGTGCGATGGCGTTCGACGTCACCCCGTACTTCGCCATCTCCTGGGCCACGATGGTGGAGAAGGCAGCGATCCCGGCCTTGGCGGCACCGTAGTTCGACTGCCCGAAGTTCCCGAGGATGCCCGAGGTCGATGCTGTGTGCACCAGGCGACCCGGCCGGTTCTCGGCCCGCCAATAGCCACATGCGGCGTGGGTTGCGGCGTAATGACCGCGCAGGTGTACGGCGATGACCGCGTCCCACTCCTCGGGCGTCATCTTGACCAGCGTGCGATCGCGCAGGATGCCGGCATTGTTCACCAGAGCATCGAGCTGACCGAAGCTGTCGACGGCCGTGGCAACCAGGTTGTCCGCCACCTCGATCTGGCTGACATCACCCTCGACGAGCACCGCCCGGCCGCCATTGGACTGGATCTCCTCGACGACGGCGGACCCGGTTGCCGGATCGAACTCATTGACGACAACGGCGGCACCTTGGTGGGCGCATTCCAGCGCCTCGGCCCTACCCAGGCCGCGCCCGGCACCGGTGACGATCACAACCCGTTCCGCAAGAAGTCCCATGGCCAGAATCTAACCC
>JALZDV010000188.1 GCA_030862345.1 Actinomycetota bacterium
GTCATCGGCCGCTCGTTGCGGCTGCCGATCTCGACCTCGTCGCCGTCGCGGAAGATCAGCGACCGAAAGCCGTCCCACTTCGGCTCGTACGACGCTCCGGCCGGAATGGTCGGTACCGACTTGGCCAGCATCGGTGCAACCGGTGGCAGGACGGGCAGGTTCATGCCGGTCATTCTGACCGACAGACGGGCCAGGCCACCCATCGGGGAGCGCGCGTCGACATAGGGTGGCCGGCAGGCATCTACGTCATACCCGGGTCACCCCCGAAGGCTCGACACCCTGGCTCGGACGCACGACCGGGCCGGGCCGGGCCAATATCGACGGCGTCGACGTCGGCACCGGCCTATTCGATCGCAGCCCAGTCGGGAGCACCTATACCGAAGAGGTCAATGGTCACACCACCCAGCTCGCGCCGATCTCGTTCACCGAACTCGGTATGTGGACCGGCGAGGCGCTCATGGTCATAACGGCCACTCACGAACTCATCGCCCTGCTACCGAGCCCAAGCTGGGAAGCCGCCAGCGGGTTACCCGTTCCCCGAACGCGTTGGATGAACCGGAGACTAATCCTGAGCACAGGATCCGGCGCCAATCGTGACCACTATTGCGGCCGTTCGGGCCGCAGGGTTCGGTGCAGAAAGCCGTCCCGCATGCATCGACGTAGGCTGGCGCCATGCGCCGACGATGTCCAGTCTTCGTCTTCGCCGGTGTACTGGCCGCCATGGCACTGTTGGTCAGTGGCTGCACGACAGTGGTGCAGGGTTCGGCGTCCCCCGCGGCGGGCGGTGCCGCCCCGGACTCGTCAGCCGCACCGGAGGCGCCGCCGGTCGACGACATCTCCTGGGAGGACTGCACCGACAACGTCGTGCAGGCCGTCGGGGGGGAACTCGAGCGTCCGCTGACCTTCGAATGCGGAACCACGCGGGTACCCAAGGACTACGACAACCCGACCGACGGTGAGTACGAACTGTTTTTGCTCCGCGGAGTGTCCACCGAGCAGAGCGACCGGATCGGCTCGTTGCTGGTCAATCCCGGCGGTCCCGGCGCGTCGGGGGTGGACACGGCCATCGGTCTTGCCCTCACCCTCCCGATGGAGCTTCTCGCCCGATTCGACATCGTGGGGTTCGACCCCCGCGGCGTCAATTTCAGCGCCCCGGTCGAATGCATCTCGGACTCCCTCAAGGACGAGATCCATGCCGCCGAGCCGACTCCGCGATCGGCCGAGGAGATCGACGAGGCCCTGGACCTGTCCGAGGAAGTCGGCGACGGATGCGAGGACAAGTACGGTGACGAGCTGGGCAACTTCAACACGACCTACACCGCCCGGGACATGGACCGCCTCCGCGAGGCCGTCGGTGACGAGCAGCTGAGTTACCTCGGGTACTCCTACGGAACGACTTTGGGGTCGACCTACGCCGAGCTCTTCCCGGATCGCGTGCGTGCTCTGGTCCTCGACGGTGCGGTCGATCCCAGCAAGAACGATCTGGAGAGCTCAGAAGGACAGGCGGCGGGCTTCGAGCAGGCCTTCGATGCCTTCGCCGCAGACTGCGCGGCGCGGGGGGCGGACTGCCCGGCCGGACCCGACCCGCGGGCACTGGTCTATGACTTGCTCGATCAGGCCGAGGCATCCCCCATCCCGTCCAGCGGCTCCGACGGCCGTAGCGCAACCGACGGCTTGGTGTTTCTCGGCGTCCTCGGAGCGCTCTACAGCCGGGATTCCTGGCCCAGGCTGGCCCAATCCCTGGCCGACGCCCGAGGCGGCGACTCCGCGGGGGTCCTGGAGCTGGCCGACGGGTACAGCCAACGCCGCGACGACGGCACCTATCCCAACCTCACCGATGCCAATCTCGCGATCAACTGCGCCGACAGCGATCAGACGTTCACAGCGACCGAAGTACGTGAGTACATCGCCGAGTGGGATGACAGGTACCCGCTGTACGGAGCCGCACTGGCCAGTGGACTGATGACCTGCACGCAGTGGGAGGCGACCCGGCATCCCAAAACAGACCGGGATGAAGGCGGTTCGGCGCAGATCCTGGTCATCG
>JALZDV010000195.1 GCA_030862345.1 Actinomycetota bacterium
ATGTCGAGGAAGAGTCGGCCGTCGATCTCCCCATAGCGGTGGATGGGAATCACATGGGCCTCACGCAGCCGCGCGGCAAGTTCCGACTCGCGCCGGAAGCGGGCCCGAAAACTCTCGTCGGCGGCCAGGTGTGGAGACAGCAGCTTGAGGGCCACGATCCTTTTCTGGCTCTCGTCATAGGCGCGGAAGACCTCGCCCATGCCACCGCGACCGAGGAGTTTCTCGATGCGATAGGGGCCGAACCGATCCGCGTCCACCACGTCGTCCCGTCAATTCTCCGGCGTGCGCAACGCCTGGACCCGCCGCGCGGATCATAACTCGCAGGAGGCCGATGGGAGGCCGCTGTGGCACGGTCCTGGCATCCGGAGCGGGCTGGACGCGGGCAAAGTTCGCCAACAGGCTGATGACGCCCTCCTGGAAACCTGGCTGCGCCTGCGTCGCGCTGATCCCAGTGACGTGGAGAACCTTGCGGGGTGGTTGACCACGGTGGTGGCGGATCTGTCTAAACATGCTGCGCACGCGCGAGTCCCGTCTGGGCTTCACCTTCGCCCGCGGGAGGATCGTGGCCATCGACGTCCTGCTGGGTCCGAGCGCCTGGCCAACCTCGACCTGGCCGGCCTCGATGCCCACCGGTGAGTACGGCGGCTGAAGCGCTGGCTCACGTTCGGGGTCGTCTGGCGGTCCTCGGCGGTACAGTCCGCACACTCACACCACTTGCGCCTGTACGGAGCCAGCCATGCGTCGTTTCCTCAGCGCCCTTGTCGCGGCGGTTGCAATTGCGGCGTTTCCCGGCCTACCGGCACAAGCTGTGGCTCCCACGGCACACCAGCCGGTCCTGTTCGTACACGGCTACAACAGCAACGCCTCGACCTGGAACGCCATGCTCGCGGCCTTCCGGGATATCGGTTACACCGACGGCGAGCTGTTTGCCATCTCCTACAACTACAACCAGAGCAACGTGACTACGGCTCAGGCGTTGCAGACGAAGGTCGAGGAGATCCGCCAGCAGACCGGGTGGGCCAGCGTCGACATCATCAGCCACTCGATGGGTTCGCTGTCCTCGCGCTACTACCTGAAGAACCTCGGCGGGCAGAACGTCGTGGACGCCTGGGTGTCATTGGCCGGTGCCAACCATGGCACCAGCACGGCCCGATTCTGCAGCGCAGTCAGCTGCCGTGAGATGCGGGCGAAGTCCTCCTTCCTGGCCGAACTCAACGCCGGGGACGAGACGCCCGGCCCGGTGCGCTACCGCACCTGGTGGTCACCCTGTGACTCCACGATCAACCCCGACTCCAGCGTCAGCCTGACCGGCGCAACGAACACCAAGACCGCCTGCCTCGGGCACAGCGCCCTGCTATCGGATCCGACGGTGTTCGGTCAGGTCGAACTCTTCGTCGACCCTTGAGTCCTCGCGGCAGCCTCTGCGCCCAAGTCGGTCACAACGACCCGGCCGCGCCGACAAGCGCTCTGGGCGGGGGCCGGTGGGAACCTTGAGCCACGGGCATAGCCGGACGGCCGGGTGCGTTGACTGAAGGCGTGAGCATCGCGGGCATGCTGCGCCTCGTGGTCCTGGGTGATTCGATCGCCTACGGGACCGGTGCGCGCGGTCTCGGCGAGGCGATCGGGCCCAGACTTGGCCAGGCGCTGGGAACCCAGGGACATCGTGTCGACGTCCAGGTATTCGCGGTACCCGGTGCGACATCACGTGATCTGGCGGCCCAGGTACGTCGGGCCGTCTCCCTCGGCGCGGACCTGGCCGTGATCATCGTCGGGGCGAACGATCTGACCCGGCTCGTGCCACCGGCGCAGGCCGCAACCGCCCTTGGCGCGGCGGTCACCGCCCTGCGCGCCGCAGGCGCTCGAGTCATCGTCGCTCCGGCGCCGGACCTGTCGGACTTCCCGGCCGTGCCGCCAGCGTTACGCCCCCTCGTGCACCAGGCTTGCCTACGACTGCAGCAGCATCAGGCTTGGGCTACCGAGGCGGCCGGCGGCGTGGTGGCCCCGGTGTCCGCCGAGCTGGCCCGGGCATTCGCCAATGATCCCGCCATGTACTCGGCGGATCGCTACCACCCGTCCTCGGCCGGCTATGCCCGGATCGCCGACGTCCTGGCACCGTACGTGCTGGCGGCCGCTGACGCGCACAGCTCCGCCCTGCAGCCCGACTGAGCTCGTCTCGCTGTCATCAGGGGAAGATTCTGACGATAGGTTCGTCGCAGGGGTCCCCTGAGTCGGTTCGGGTCAGGTGAAGGCGGAGATCCCGGTGACCGCGCGGCCGATCAGCAGCTTCTGCACCTGACTCGTGCCCTCGTACAGCGTCGTCACGCGGGCGTCGCGGAGCAGTTTGCCGACGATGAACTCGTCTACATAGCCGTACCCGCCATGCACCTGGACTGCTGCGTTGGCGGCGCGTACGGACATCTCCGAGGCGTAGTACTTGGCCATCGACGCGGCCAGCGTGTGCCGTTCGCCACGGGCCTTGCTGTCCGCGCACTTCCACGTGAGTAGGCGGGCAGCCTCCACCTCGACGGCGGTGTCGGCGATCAGTTCCTGGATCAGCTGAAAGCCCGCGATGGGCCGGCCGAACTGCTTCCGATCGGTGGCATACGCCGTCATCACCTCGAGCGCGGACTGCCCCACCCCGGTGCAGGAGGCGCCCAACGACATGCGGCCGTCGTCCAATGCCGACAGCGCAACCTTGATGCCGTTGCCCTCGCCACCGAGCAAGGCGTCCTCGCCGACCAGCACGTCGGTCAAGGTCAGTTCGGCCGTGTCACAGGAGCGCAGGCCAAGCTTGCCGTGGATCGGCGTGGCCTCGAAGCCCGGTGTGTCGTTCGGTACGAGGAACGCCGAAACCCCTTTGGCGCCTTGGTCTCCGGTTCGGGCCATGAACAGCGTGACGCCGGCGATCGTCCCGTTGGTGATGAAGATCTTGGAGCCGTTGAGCTGATAACCGCCATCCACCTTGACCGCGGTGGATCGCAAACTGGCCGGATCGGAACCGGCGTCGGGTTCGGTGAGGCCGAAGCAGCCGAGGCACTCACCGGTGGCCATTTTGGGCAGCCACTGCTGCTTTTGCTCGTCGGTGCCCCAACGTTCGATCGATCCGGCGACCAGGCCGAGATGAACCGAGACGATCGAGCGGACGTTGCTGTCCCCTCGGGCGAGTTCCTCGATCATCAGCACGTAACTCATCGGGTCTGCGCCGCTGCCGCCGTACTCCTCGGCGATCGTCAGGCCGATCCACCCGTCTCGACGCAGGCCGTCCAGGGCCTCGCTGGGGAACGTCTCGGTACGGTCGTTCTCGATCGCCTTCGGCGCGACGACCTTGTCGACCCAGGCGCGCAGGGTGTCGCGTATCGCCGAGTGCTCGTTGCTCAGACTCAGATCCACGGTTTCCTCACGGTTCTGAGTGTGCCCGATCCGGCCACCAGTTCTGCCC
>JALZDV010000214.1 GCA_030862345.1 Actinomycetota bacterium
CGCGTCGGTCGTAGGTGCGCCGGGCAACGTCATGGGAGGGATTCCGATGTCTTGATCCGGTCCAGAAAGTGGACCAGACTCAGGGTATGACGGGCGCGGCAGAGGTGGAGCACCTGCTGCGCGGGGCTGCTCTACGTGTGACTCGTCCTCGGGTGGAGGTGCTGGCAGCGGTCCGCGACCATCCGCATGCCGACACAGAGTCGATAATCGGTGTGGTGCGGGAGCGGGTCGGCGCCGTGTCCCATCAGGCCGTCTACGACGTGCTGCGCGCGCTGACCACCGCCGGCCTTGTTAGGCGTATCCAGCCGGCCGGCTCCCTGGCGCGCTATGAGGCGAGGGTCGGGGACAACCACCACCACGCCGTGTGCCGGTCGTGCGGTGCAATCGCCGATGTCGACTGCGCGGTCGGCTTCGCCTCCTGCCTGACAGCCGCGGACGACGCCGGGTTCACGATTGATGAAGCGGAGGTCGTCTACTGGGGGCAATGCAGCAACTGCGCCCCAGCGACCGCGGACCGTTCCGGCGGCTGAGCACAGGGTGCACCCACGCGATCGAGAGCAACCAACCTGACCAGACCAGCCGTTTCCTAGAGGAACGCTTCGACCGGAGGAGTAACCGACGTGACCGACATCGTGCCCGACGCGACCGACAAGACCCAGACCGACAGCGTCAGCGAGAGCGAGAACCCGGCGATCCCGACTCCCACAGTCAAGGACACTCGGCCCAGGACCAACCAGGACTGGTGGCCGAACCAGCCCGACCTGCAGGTTCTCAACCGGCCCGATCCCCGGTCCAACCCCCTGGGCGAGGACTTCGTCTACGCGGAGGCATTCTCGAGTCTCGACGTCGAGGCGCTCAAGCAGGACCTAGTCGAGGTGATGACGACGTCGCAGGACTGGTGGCCGGCCGACTACGGACACTACGGGCCGCTGTTCATCCGGATGTCGTGGCACGCCGCAGGCACGTACCGTATCGCCGACGGCCGCGGCGGCGGCGGGAGCGGCGCGCAGCGCTTCGCCCCCCTCAACAGCTGGCCCGACAACGCGAACCTCGACAAGGCTCGCCGCTTGCTCTGGCCGATCAAGCAGAAGTATGGGCGGAAGCTGTCCTGGGCCGACCTGCTGGTCTTGGCCGGCAACGTCGCCATGGAGTCGATGGGCTTCAAGACCTTCGGGTTCGGCTTCGGTCGTGAGGACACCTGGCAGCCGGAGGAGATCTACTGGGGGCCGGAGGACACCTGGCTCGGGGACGAGCGCTATAGCGGCGACAGGGAACTGTCAGGTCCGCTCGGAGCGGTTCAGATGGGCCTGATCTACGTGAACCCGGAAGGCCCCAACGGCCAGCCGGACCCCATGGGCTCGGCCAGGGACATCCGCGAGACCTTTGCCCGCATGGCGATGAACGACGAGGAGACCGTCGCGCTCATCGCTGGTGGGCACACGTTCGGTAAGACCCACGGCGCGGGCGACCCAAGCCTGGTCGGGCCCGAGCCCGAGGCCTGCCCGGTCCAGCACCAGGGCCTGGGGTGGAAGAACGAACTCGGCAGCGGCAAAGGCAGGGACACCATCACCAGTGGCCTGGAAGGCGCGTGGACGCCCACACCGATCCAGTGGGACAACAGCTTCTTCGAGACGCTGTTCGGCCACGAGTGGGAGCTGACCGACAGCCCGGCCGGTGCCAAGACCTGGAAGCCCAAAAACGGTGCCGCGGCGGACGCCGTGCCCGACGCGCACGACCCGTCGGTCCGGCACGCGCCCATGATGGCGACGACGGACCTGGCACTGATCACGGACCCTGCCTACCGGGAAATCTCCCGGCGGTTCTTCGAGAACCCCGACCAGTTCGCGGAGGCCTTCGCCAAGGCCTGGTACAAGCTGCTGCACCGCGACATGGGTCCGCTCTCGCGCTACCTCGGCCCCTGGATCCCCGAGCCACAGCTATGGCAGGACCCCGTCCCTGCTGTCGATCACGAGCTGATCAGCGACGAGGACGTCGCTGTCCTAAAGGCCACAGTCCTGGAGTCGGGGCTGTCGTTCTCGGAGCTGGTCTCCACCGCCTGGGCGTCGGCGGCTAGCTATCGCGGCACCGACCACCGCGGCGGGGCAAACGGGGCGCGGATCCGGCTCGCGCCGCAGAAGGACTGGGAAGTCAACAACCCCGCCCAACTGGCCCACGTCCTGTCGGTGCTGGAGCAGGTACAGCAGGACTTCAACAGCTCTGCTGCCGGCGGCACGAAGGTCTCCCTCGCCGACCTGATCGTCCTGGGCGGATGCGCGGCCGTCGAGCAGGCAGCGAGGAATGCCGGGCACGACGTCCCGGTCCCGTTCGCACCCGGACGCACGGACGCCTCGCAGGAGCAGACCGATGTGGCGACGTTCGCCGTGCTCGAGCCCAGAGCCGACGGATTCCGCAACTATGTGCACGCCGAGGAGAAGCTTTCTCCGGAGACGTTGCTGGTCGACCGTGCCTACATGCTGACGCTCACCGTCAAGGAGATGGCCGTCCTCATCGGCGGCATGCGGGTCCTAGGCGGCAACGTCGCGAACTCCCGGCACGGAGTCTTCACCGATCAGCCCCAAACACTGACCAACGACTTCTTCGTTCACCTACTCGACGCGCGCACCGAGTGGCAGACCTCCGCCACTGACGAGCATGTGTACGAGGGCCGCGACCGCGTCACCGGCGAGGTGACGCGGACCGCCACCGCCGTCGACCTGGTGCTCGGGTCAAACTCCGTGCTCCGAGGCATCTCCGAGGTCTACGCCTCTGACGACGCCGATGAGATGTTCGTGCGCGACTTCGTCGCCGCCTGGGACAAGGTGATGACGCTCGACCGGTTCGATCTCCTCTGATTCGGAGTGTCCAGGTGAGCTGCCCCCGGTTTCCCGGACACCGTGATGTGGCCCCGGTTTTCCGGACTTGACCGTTGAGAGACTGGCGCTGCTTGGTCATCGTGCTGATACCGGAACGTCGCGGGCAGGTCGTCGACGTAGCTCGTGCGGCGCGCCTTCCTCCTCGAGGACGACTTCGCACGCCTGTTAGGCCACGGCGGGCCAACACCTCGCCCGCTCGTGGCCGACGATCGCGACGGCACCGTCGTGTACCTGACCTCGTTGACCAGAACCGGCGGCGCCCAGCCTGCGTATCGGCGCGTTGATCGCCCGCGGACCGGTGATGGAGCGATTGCGATCAGTCCGTCAGGTGGACGACTTCTTCGTCACCCGCCCCCTCCGAGAGGCGGCGCTGGAAGTACTCAGCTCCCTGCACGGGAGCGACATGTCCGTGTGTACGTGACCAGCGCATCCCGAACAACCCCGCAGAGCGCGTCCGCGGCCTGCCCAAACCGCGGCGACCTGAAGCCCGCTTCATCTCGCGAGCACAGGTAGAGGACCTAGCCGTCGCCGCGGGGCCAAACGGCGACGTGATCCGTCTACTCGCGTTGACAGGGCTTCGGTTCGGCGAGATGGCCGCGCTGCGGTGCGAGACGTCGATCTGCTCCGCCGCCGGCTGACTGTGGAGCAAGCAGTGACCGAGGTGGGTGGGCGGCTCGTCTTCGGCTCGCCGAAGTCACACCAGCAGCGCAGGAGGGGCATACCACGGTCTCTGGTGGAGTCGTTGAGCATCCGGTGCCTGGGCAAGGGTCCGGACGACCTTGTCTTCACCGCTCCCAAGGGTGGCGCCATTCGCTTGCGCAACTTTCGCCGGACCGTCTTCAATCCTCCGACCGAGGCCGTCGGCCCTTTCTGACATGACCCCACACGATCTACGGGACACAGCGGCGAGTATTGCGATCTCCGCCGGCGCCAACGTGAAACAGGTGCAGAACATGCTCGGCCACGCGTCCGGGC
>JALZDV010000272.1 GCA_030862345.1 Actinomycetota bacterium
GTGTACAAGCTGCTGACGGCCGCGGGGATCTCGCAGCACAGTATCGCCCGGCTGACCCAGCAGTCGCAGTCGGAGGTCTCGGAGATCCTGTCCGGGCGCCAGGTCAAACAGGTCGACGTGCTGGAACGGATCTGCGACGGTCTCGGTGCGGAGCGGGGGTGGATGCGGCTGGCCGACGGCCCCGAGCACGGCGCCTACCCTGAGGAGGACAAGGCTGTCTGGGAGGCGGTGACCGAGGAGATGAAGCGGAGAGATGTCCTGGCCCTCGCCTCGATGGTCGTGTGCGGGCGGCCGGTCCTGGGTGAGCTGCTCACGCTGCCGGCACCGGTTGAGGTGCCGTTGCCCTCCCGGCTGGTCATGGCGGACGTCGAGGCGGTGCAGGATCTGACAGCGAGACTGTGGGGTCTTGCCCGCGCCCACGGCGGGCAGACCGACGTGCTCTCCCACGCCGCCACTCGCTGCACCCGGCTGCTCACCGTGCCGGCCAGCGAGCAGGTCACTCGAGCGCTCCGGGGTGCACTGGCCTGGCTGCATTCCGAAGCGGGATACGCCGGGTTCGACTCCCATCAGGACGACGTCGCCCGCCACCACTTCCGGCAAGCGCTGGGCCTCGCGAAGGATGACCCCTACTGGCAGGTGGTCATACTGCGCTACGCCGGGAAGCTCACCGAGGAGCGGGGCCATCCCGATGAGGCGTTGAAGCTGCACCAGCTCGCCTTGATCCGGGGGGAGGAGGCGCCCGGGGATGACCCCCGGCTACCGGTCAAAGTCCGGTTGATGCGTGCCGATGCCGCGCTGGAGTATGCGCGTCTGAGTCATCCCGAGATGGCGCGGCGTGAGCTTGCCCGGGCGGCTGAGGGCTGGGTGCCGGAGGGCAGGGCTGATCAGGCGACCATGGACGAGGCGCATGCCGCCGTAGCAATCGAGCTGGGCGAGTGGGATGCAGCGGAGCCCTTCGCGGCGTCGGCGCTGCGGCTACGAGCGGGCAGCGGCTACGAGCGGGAGACGGCGCTGACCACGGTCACCCTCGCCGTCATCCACGTGCAGGCCGGGGATTCGGGCGGCCTCGCGCTCGCCAGCAAGGCCATCGACGCGGTGGCCCCGCTGCGATCGGTGCGTGCCCGCGAACGGCTCGGCCCGCTGGCCGACGTCCTCGACGCCCGGCCCGGTGTCGACACCCGAGAGCTGGCCGGTACCGCCCGCCGCGTCGCTGCCTCCCGGCGGTAGCCGGGGTCCCAGTCAGCTTGATGCGCGGGAGGCCGGACTCTCATCTCACCGACCAGGCCGCCCATGCCTGCAGCCTGACCACGGCTTCTTCCCCGGCTCGACAGCGCCGCTACGCCGTGCCGGCGGTCTCGGCTCGGGGAAGGAGGACCTGCTCGGCGCCGTCGACGGGCCGGTCCGCTTGGAGTGGGCGCTGCGCTTGCGGTGCGCCAAGAAGTCGGCCGGTAGGGTCCCTGACGCAGACCTCGAGCCTTCCGCTAGCCTGCTCGCTGTCGACTCGCACCCTGCCAGCGGGCCGTCCAGGTCCCAACCGGCCACGCCCAGCCTTGACCACTCGCACTTGCCGCCACGGCGACCGGATCGGCGACCGGATCGGCGACCGTCGCCATGGTGACGGTCGCCGGCATCCCGCGCACATCCGCCAGGAGACAGACCGAAATGGGAATCAAAGCTCGGGCCGACGATCAGCACGGCCCGCGAAGCGAACCGCGGGTCGAGTATCGCAACCTACACTCCCGCCTCTTCCTGCATCAGAAGTTCACGCGCCAGTTCGTCATCCCGCTGGGCCAGCCACCAGCGCTCCTCGAGCAGACGTTGCGCTGGTACGAGCAGCGGGTCCTCAAGGTGGACACGAGCGCCATCCAGATCGATCGGCCGATCTTTCTGATCGGGCTTCCCCGCTCGGGCACGACGATGGTGCAGGACATCATCTGCGCGCATCCGGACATTGCATATGTCACAAATTCGATGCACCTGTTCAGGAGCTGCTTCTGCGCCGCCGAGCGCATGCGCAAACGTCTGCGGCTCGACTTCAAGGGAGAGCGCTACCACCTCGACGGCGTGGAGGTTCAACCTGGCTCACCCAACGAGGGTCAAGGGCTCCTGGCAGATTTGCTCCAGGCCGATCCCTATTCCCTGAGCTTTGAGACGTGCCGGTTGGGGGATGTCCCCGATCGCAAGGTCGAGGAGCTGCGAGAGATCATACGCAGAGTGATCTGGTGTCACGACAGGAAGGCCAATCGGTTCTTCAACAAGAGACCCGGCCTCCTCACGAATCTTCTTTTCGTCCACGCGTGGTTCCCAGACGCGCGGATCATCCACCTGGTGAGAGACGCCAGGATGTGCGCCAACTCGATGATCAAGCTGTATCGACGCAGTGCGGAGCAGGAGGCCAGGGTCAGGGCCAAGTTGGGTGCGGATGGCCACCCTAGTGGCCCGTATGTGTCCTACCCTCGGATTCCCAAGCTGAGAGAGTACATCGACTCCTACGGGCGCGATGACATCAGGACGACGGCGAACGTCTGGAATGACTCGATCTCGCTTATCGGTGACGCCAAAAAGGACGTGCCGTTCTTCTACGAGGTGCGGTACGAGGACATCCTCGCGAGCCCCAAGACAGAGATCGCCAAGCTGATGGAGTTCTGCGAGCTGCCGGACGTCGCCGACGGGGAAGCGCCATTTTGGCGCAAGGTCGACGAGATCAGGACTGGCCCGCCTCCCGGCCAATACTCCAACTTTGAGGTCGTAGAGACGATCTGTCGCGAGAACATGCGAAAGTACGGTTATCTGTGAACCGGTCGGCGAGACGGTGATCAACCCGCGCATGAGCAGGCTGACCGGCGCCGCCTCCTCCGGTGCCCCCGGTGGGCCGCGACTTTCCGCTGCGCTCACGCATGCGAGCGATCACGCTCGAGGTCACCCTGCGCGCGGTGAGCGGTGTGCAGGAGGAGGGTCGCGCGGTATGGCACAGTGCAGGCGCCATCGCGCTCGATGACGACCTCAACATCCTGCGGCGGGTCAACGTCGGTGGCACCCGTCAGGCCGACCTCTACCCCTTGGAATCGATCATCTAGTGTTCGCCCAGTTCGCCCAGCCTCCAACTCCGGCCCGGGGTTCATCGAGGCAAACTCCGAAGGTGGAGAACGATGAGCATCACGTTCGGATTCGCCGCGTTGACCCTGCCCGGGCTTGCCGATCCCGCGATCGCGATCGCGGCCAGTCGAGCTGGAGCAGTCGGCATTCTGGACGTGTCCTTCGTCCACGACGAACAGCGCGCCATTCATGCGGTCAGCAAGCTCGCGGAGTTCGCTCGCCACCGTTGCGGCGTCAGGCTCGATCCTTTCGGCGAGGCCACGGCCGATGCGGTGATCTCGACGCTGCCACCGGCCGTCAACCTGGCGATCCTCACCGCCCCGGATCACGACCTCCTCCGGCGCCAGGCTGAGCTGCTGCGCGCCAGGGACGTCGAGTTGTGGCTCGAGGCGACAACCCTGGAGGAGGCGCGGGTCGCTGGTGCGCTGGGCTTCGACGTGGTGGTCGCGAAGGGGCACGAGGCCGGTGGACGGGTGGGCGAGACAACTACTTTCGTGTTGCTCCAACAG
>JALZDV010000412.1 GCA_030862345.1 Actinomycetota bacterium
GTGTCCCGCAGCCGTGCTGAACCTGCGCCAGGGCGGCCGCGGGCATTCCTACCGAAGTGGCGTCGGCGCGTACCCTCTTGTGCCGTGAGCGAGCCGGCCAGCCTGTTCGACGAGGCCGCCGCGGAGAACGCCGCCGCGGCCGCGCCCCTGGCCGTGCGGATGCGCCCACGTTCCCTCGACGAGGTCGTCGGGCAGGAAGCTGTCCTCGGCCCGGGCCGCCCGCTTCGTCGCCTGGTCGATGCTGACGAGGGCATGTCGGTCATTCTCTACGGGCCGCCAGGAACCGGAAAGACCACTCTCGCGCACGTGATCTCGCTGGCCACCAAACGGACCTTTGTTCAGCTATCGGCCCTCAACTCCGGGGTCAAAGACGTGCGCGCGGTCATCGACACCGCAACCAAGGATCTCGGGCTGACCGGCCGGCGGACGGTGCTGTTTATCGACGAGGTGCACCGCTTCTCAAAGACCCAACAGGATTCGCTGCTCTCGGCCGTGGAGAACAGGGTGGTCAGCCTGATCGCGGCGACGACAGAGAACCCGTACTTCTCGGTGGTCAGCCCACTGCTGTCCCGCTCGACTGTGCTGACCCTGGATCTGCTCGAGGACGAGGACGTACGGACCCTGTTACGCCGCGCCCTGGCCGACCCCCGCGGGTACGGCGGAGCGCTCACCATGACACCCGAAGCCGAGGATCACGCGGTGCGGATCGGCGGCGGGGACGCACGCCGGGCGCTGACCACTCTCGAGGCCGCAGCCAATGCCGCCCGCGATGAGGGCCAATCCGAGATCACGTTGCCCGTCGTCGAGCGTGCGGTCAGTCAGGCCGCGGTTCGATACGACCGTGACGGAGACCAGCACTACGACGTCGCAAGTGCGCTGATCAAATCGATCCGGGGCAGTGACGTGGACGCCGCACTTCACTATCTGGCTCGGATGGTGCAGGCAGGCGAGGATCCCCGGTTCATCGCGCGACGGCTGGTGATCAGTGCCAGTGAGGACATCGGTATGGCTGACCCCACTGCCCTGCCGCTGGCTGTCGCCGCGTACACCGCGGTGTCCTTCATCGGTATGCCCGAGGGGCGGATCCCACTGGCCCAAGCGGTCGTCCATCTCGCGACCGCGCCAAAGTCCAACGCTGCCTACGCAGCGATCGGTGCTGCCATCGAGGACATCCACAAGGGACTTGCCGGACCAGTGCCCTTCCATCTACGAGATTCGAGCTATCCAGCAGCGGCCAAGCTCGGCCATGGTCACGGTTACGCCTACTCCCACGACGACCCGCACGGCGTCGTCGCGCAGCAATACGCGCCGGATGCCATCGACGGCCGGGACTACTACATACCTACCGAACATGGCGCCGAGGCGGGCATGAGCCAACGGTTGAGCGAGCTGCGGGCAATCCTTCGCGGCCGCTAGGTAACACCAAAGTAACGAGGCGATTACGACTGGCGCAGGCCCGGGGATCGCGGTCCAACACCGCTAGGTTGCACGAGGACATATCCCGTGGAAGGTGGAACTGAGTGGCCAAAGTCATCCTGAACGATGTCGGGAAGGTGTACGACGACGGCACCCGGGCAGTGACCGGCCTGAACCTGGAGATCCAGGATGGGGAGCTACTCGTCCTCGTCGGCCCGTCGGGTTGCGGCAAGACCACGGCGCTTCGGATGGTGGCCGGACTGGAGTCGATCAGTGAGGGCACGGTCAAGATCGGCGAGAAGGTGGTCAACGGGGTTCCCTCCCGCGACCGTGACCTAGCGATGGTTTTCCAGAGCTATGCGCTCTATCCGCACCTGAAGGTGCGGGACAACATCGCCTTCGGCCTCCAGTTGCGCAAGCTGCCCAAGCCCGAGGTCAACCAGCGGGTCGAGAAGGCCGCTCAGACCCTCGGCCTGGTTGACATGTTGGACAAGCGTCCGCGAAACCTGTCCGGGGGTCAGCGGCAGCGCGTGGCGATGGGCCGGGCGATCGTCCGTGAACCGCAGGCCTTCCTGATGGACGAGCCACTGTCCAACCTGGATGCCAAGCTCCGCGTACAGATGCGGGCCGAGATCGCCCGCCTGCAGCGCGACCTCGACGTCACAACCATCTACGTCACCCACGACCAGACCGAGGCCATGACGCTCGGGGACCGGGTCGCGGTGATGAAAAAAGGAATGCTGCAGCAGGTAGCCGCCCCGCAGGAGCTCTACGACCGGCCCGACAACGTGTTCGTGGCGGGATTCATCGGCTCGCCGGCGATGAACCTGTTCCAGGGCACGTTCAGCCAGGCGCAGGACGGTGCGAGTTTGCAACTCCAGGTCGGCAGTCAGCGACTGGCCGTGGGGCCGGAGCTGCTCTCGCTGCGCCCGGCTGTCCGGAACTACCTCGGCCGGCCGGTGATCGTGGGGATCCGGCCGGAGGACATGAGCGACGCGGCCCTGGCAAGTACGCGGCAGGGGGCGGTGATCCAGGCCAACGCCGATCTGGTGGAGGCGATGGGCTCCGATGTCCTGGTGCATTTCGCCCTCGATGCGCCGCAGGTGGTGACCGAGGACACTCGGGAACTGGCCCGTGATCTAGGCGAGGACCCGCAGACCCCTGCGGGGACCGGGACGGTCATGGTCGCCCGGTTCAGCCCGCGCACGGCTGCGCGCGTTGGTGCACCGATCACCATCGCCGTGGACACCGAGCGGTTGCACGTCTTCGATCCCGAGACCGGAGTCTCGGTCTGGGGCGACGAGCCTCGCGCTGCAGGACAGCAATAACGGGACTCCCCACTCGGGGAGCACGCCACACAGGAAGGCATGGAATGAGCCGTACTACACGAATGACCGCAGCTGCAGGAGCAGTAGCCCTGCTGCTGAGCGCCTGCGGCGGCGGGGACGACCCCGGGAGCGGTGACGACGCCCCAGAGGCCGGTTCGCTCGAGGGCGAGAGCATCGAGGTCGCCGCCGTCTTCACCGGCGCCGAGCAGGAGGCCCTCGAAGCCGTCCTGGCCGGCTTCTCCGAACAGACCGGCGCGGAGGTCACGTTCACCTCCACCGGTGACGACATCGCCACCGTGCTGGGGACCAGGATCGCCGGCGGGGATGCTCCGGACATCGCCCTCCTGCCGCAGCCGGGTCTGCTCAACCAGTTCGCCACTGACGGCGATCTGACCCCGCTCAGCGAGGACGTCGGCGCGGTAGTCGACGAGAACTTCAGCACCGTGTGGAGAGATCTCGGCTCGGTGGACGGTGAGCTGTACGGCGTCTGGTTCAAGGCCGCAAACAAGTCCACCGTCTGGTACAAGACGACCGCCTTCGAGGACGCCGGCGTCGAGGTGCCAGAGGACTTCGATGCCTTCGTCGAGACCGTCAGCACGATCGCCGATTCCGGGCTCACCCCGATCGCGGTAGCCGGTGGCGATGGCTGGACGCTGACCGACTGGTTCGAGAACGTCTACCTCCGGGTGGCCGGACCGGAGATGTACGACCAGCTGACCGCACATGAGATCCCGTGGACCGACCCGTCGGTCATCACCTCGCTCGAGCGGCTGGCCGAGCTCTGGGGCAACGGCGACAACATCGTCGGTGGCCCATCTGGCGCGTCGCAGATGCTCTTCCCGGACTCGGTCGAGGCCGTGTTCGGCGACCAGCCCGAAGGGGCGATCGTCTACGAGGGCGACTTCGTGGCCGGCGTGATCGGCGAAACGGCTTCGGTGGTCGGTGAGGATGCCAACTTCTTCCCGTTCCCGTCGATCGACGGCTCCCCGGAGTCCGTCGTGGGCGGCGGAGATGTGGCTGTTGCCCTCAGCGACAGCGAGGCCGGCATGGCGCTGCTCCAGTACCTTGCCACTCCGGAGGCCGCCGAGATCTGGGCGGAGCTCGGCGGATACATCTCCCCGAATACGAACGTCGACACCTCGGTCTACCCGGACGACACCACGCGGTCGATCGCCGAGGCCCTGGTCGGTGCGGGCGACAACTTCCGCTTCGACATGTCCGACCAGATGCCGCCGGCCTTCGGCGGTACGCCCGGTGCGGGCGAGTGGGCCATCCTGCAGAACTTCCTAGCTGACCTGACGTCGGTGGATGCAACGGCTGCGGCGCTGGAAGCTGCTGCTGCCGAGGCGTACGGCGCGTAGGAGGAACTGTCGATGACTGAGGGCGAGCCCGGGTTGCGGAAAGAGGGTCAGGTGGCAACCGCTGGGGGAGCGGCTGCTGTCAGCGCCCC
>JALZDV010000295.1 GCA_030862345.1 Actinomycetota bacterium
ACGGCGTCGGTGGGGAACTCGTCCTTCGGGTATTGATCTACACGATCGACCGTAAAGATGGCGGTGCTGCCGTCTTCACGCCGGACGATGACGTCGTCCCCTGGCTCTAACTGGTCGATCTGGTGGAATACGCCGGGCTCACCGTTCCAGTCGACGTGCGCAGCGATGATCGCCGGACCCAGCTCGCCCGGAGTTGGCGCGCCGGTGTACCAACCCGCTGGGTAGGCGCCGGGCGGTACTTCCATCGACCCGTCGGACTGCAACCCGAGGTCCATGACATCGGAGGTGACCCCGAGCGCGGGGATTTCGATCTCCACCGGTTCGGATTCCGACATCGGTGCTACCGCCGGTCCCAATGGCGTCGGAGCAGCAACCTCGGCGCTCGGTGCGCTGGCGGCAGGCACGTCCTGCTCGCCCTGTTCTCCGCAGGCGACTGATCCGAGGCCGAGCACGGGGAACACGAAGGCCGCCCCCGCCAATGCCTTGACAAGACCTCGGCGGCGGCGGCGCTCAGTAACGCAATGTCGCATCGGCGTGATCAGGAGTTCTGACGAGCGGTGGTGGCGGTGGCGGTGCGTAGGTGTATGAGGTGCTCCCGTCTCGCTTGGTTTCGTGCATCGACCAGCGCAAGATACCAGGGTGCCTGTGGACGCGCTTCCCGCCGGTATCCGTTGGGGTGGGCACCGTCCGTGCCTGATGCGCTGTCTGTTCGTTTTGACTCTGACACGGCTCCGGCTGTGCCATCCCGTCGACAGTGAGATGAGATGCGGGCGGCGCCGCTCGTTCGGGGTGTGACCCTCCGTCGATTGACGCGATGTTGCTGTTCTGGCCAGGACCGGTCGGCTCCGGCGCGCGGTGTCGCCCGCGCGCGTGTACCCCTCTCTGCCAAGATCACGTGAGACAGCTTGAAGTCAGTGGTTCACAGCAGAGGGCGCGATCGGAGATCCTGGTGTTCGTGTCATCGGAGGAGCGGTGCGGTGCGGTGCCGGCCAGCGCGGCGGGGCGAGAGCCCTCACTGTCGTCGGGGCCGCGGTCAGCAGGTGGTCCGTCGCCGCGTCCGTCGCGTCGGTCGTTTAGCCCGGAGTACAAGTTGGCGATCGTCGCGGAGTATGAGAACGCGTCGAACGGGGAGAAGGGTGCGATCTTGCGCCGGGAGAGTTTGTACTCGTCGCATGTGATCGAGTGGACCCGCGCCCGGGATGCAGCAGCGTTGGAGGGGGTGGCCGATTCTCGGCGGTCGGCGAAACGACCGCGCCGGTCGGTGGAGGCCGCTGAGTTGGAGCGGCTCCGGGCTCGGAATCCGAAACTCGAGGCCGACTTGACGAAGACTCGGACTGCGTTGGACATCATGGGAAAAGCACACGCGCTCTTGGAGCAGCTGTCCGAGAGCGCGGATGCCCAGGAACCACCGCCGCCGTGGAAGAGGTCCTGAACACGGCGTTCATGCAGTTGCGGGCGGCGGAGGTGTCGATCGTGACGGCGTGCGCGTTGACTGGGCGTTCCCGGGCCACTCACTACCGGCGTGCCGACCCGGGCGGGGTGGTGCTGGGGCCGGTGCACGGGCCCCGGCGCCCGCGCCGGCTACCGTCCTCGACGATCACCGACGCCGAACGCGCTCAGGTGCTCGAGCTGCTGAACTCCGAGCCCTACCGGGACCTGGCGGTCCCGCAGGTGTGGGCGCGGGAGCTCGACGAGGGCCGCTACTGGTGCTCGGAGTCGAGCATGTATCGGATCGCGCGGGTGGCCGGGCAGAGCCGGGAACGACGCGCCCAGGCCAGCCATCCGCCCCGGGTGCGCCCCGAGCTGGTCGCGCACGATCCGAGCGAGGTGTGGAGGTGGGACATCACCGCGTTGAAGGCCCCCGGAAAGGGGACTGGTACAAACTCTATGTCGTCCTCGACATCTTCTCCCGCTACGTCACCGGGTGGCTCGTCGCGAACGCCGAGGACGCGGTCCTGGCGAAAGACTTCCTCGCCGAGGCGGTGGCCCGCAACCTGGTCATCCCGCACACGATCCACGCCGACCGGGGCGCCTCGATGACGTCGAAACCGGTGTCGGAGCTGATGATCAACCTGGGCGTCCGTCGCTCACATTCGCGGCCACGGACCTCGAACGACAACCCGTACTCCGAGGCCCAGTTCAAGACCCTGAAGTACATGCCTGACTTCCCGGACCGGTTTGGCTCCCTCGCCGATGCCCGGGCGTTCTGCGACCGGTTCTTCACCGCCTACAACCATGAGCACCGCCACTGCGGGATCGGCCTGCACACCCCCGCCTCGGTTCACTTCGGCACCGCCGCCGAGATCCGGGCCCGGCGCCAGCTCACCCTCGACCGTGCCCACGCACAGCACCCCAAGCGGTTCAACCGCCGGCCCAGCCGCCACGCCTACCCGAGCAGGGATGGATCAACCAGCCCGTCCCACAGCCAACTCAATAAGATCCACTGTCTCATTTGACTTGACAGCTACCGGCCGGCAGTGTCGGAC
>JALZDV010000417.1 GCA_030862345.1 Actinomycetota bacterium
GACCGCGCCGTGTCCGGTAGCGGTCCGCACCATGTGTGGGGCTACCCGGCCCAGTAGCCAGCCCAGGATGGCAGCCGCGCCGACGACGATCGGGAAGCCAACATCGAACACCGCCAGGGCAACGAAGGCCGAGACCGCGATCAGCACCAAAGCGGGATGGCCCAGAGCTCGCCGGCCCACCCGGATCACGGCTTGGGCGACGATCGCGAGCACCGCCGGCGCCAGGCCGGCGAACAGGGCGGTGACCGCCGTCGTGGTGCCGAACGCGACATAGACGGCCGAAAGCAGCAGGAGTGCCAGCATGCCCGGCAGTACGAACAGCGCGCCGGCGACGATGCCTCCGCGCGTGCCGTTGAGCAGCCAGCCGGTGTAGACCGCCAGCTGCTGAGCCTCGGGGCCGGGGAGCAGCATGCAGTAGTTCAGCGCGTGCAGAAAGCGCTGTTGCCCGATCCAGCGCTTCTCCTCGACCAGAGTCCGCTGCATCACCGCGATCTGGCCGGCCGGGCCGCCGAAGGTCTGCAGCGAGATGCCGAACCAGGCGCGCACGGCCTGGCCGAAGGGCACCAGGTCGCCTGATGGCGCTATGACGCGACCGCGTTGTCGGCCTGCCACATCCCGAGCAGACCACGGAAATGTGCCAGAAAGCGGTCCTGCTCGGCCTGCGGATAGGTCGCCCGTACGGTATCGACGAGCATCGCATCGAACTCCACCGAGGCGACCCAGTCGCGCACGATGTCGTCGACATCGGGTATCGCCGTAGCGCAGAACTCGAGGTAGCGATCGGTCTGGAAGTAGGTCTCCGACAGGGCTGCGTAGCCGGTCAACTTCTCCGGATACGTACGGTCGGAGTCGGCGAGCTCGAAGTATTTCGCTGTTTCCAGATCCAGGCGTGGCCGGCGGCCGGTCACGGTGCAGAACAGCGACCACTTCAGCAGCGCGCTGATCGCCCATGGGAAGTAGTAGTGCAGTGAGGTGACCGCAATGTCCGGGCAGGCATTGGCGTAGTCGATCGGATGCACCTCGCTCCCCCGTACCAGCACCTCGCAGGAGTTGAACTCCCACCGGAAGAAGGCGTTGATCAGCCGCGAGATGGCCAGCACCTCGGCTCCGGTCTCGGCCGTGAGGAAGCCGTGCGAGACCGCGTATCGGTCGTGCATCGGCAGGTCGGGACGGAAGTTCATCACCATGGTCTCCGCGCCGATTGTCAGTGACCGGGCGAAGACGTCGTACCCCTCGATCGACTCCTGCAGGTGCATCAGCATCTCGCCGGAGTCGTCGTAGGCGCGGTGTAGTTCGTCCCGGTTGCGGACTCGGGAGACGCCGCGCCAGCCACCGCCGTCGAAGGGTTTCATGAACAGCGGATAGCCCAGCTGCTCGGCGATGGCGTCGAGATCGAACGACCGGTTGTACTTGGCCGCGGTGTAGGCCCAGCGGGCGTTGTCGACGGGGTGCTTGTACGGGACGAGGACGGTCTCCGGGACCTTCAGCCCCAACCGGAGCATCGCGCAGTAGGCCGAGTGCTTCTCCATGGATTGGAACGTGAACGGGCTGTTGAGCAGATACGTGCCGTTGACCAGCGCGGCCTTCTTCAGCCATTCGCGAGGGTGGTAGTACCAGTAGGCCAGCCGGTCGATCACCAGGTCGGGACGAACTGCTTGGCGCAGATTGAACGGCTCGATGGTCAACCGCTCCACGGACACCTCGTGTTTGGCGCCGTCAGCGGTACGGATCGGCCCGAGCCGCGACAAGAGCTGCTCGAAGGAACGCGGCCAGTCCTCCTCCGCCCCGAGCAGCAGGCCGATCAGGTGCTTTGTATCGGGCTGGCTCACGGATGCTTGCTCCTTTGTCGTCGTCGTGGACCTGCGGGCGCCGTGCCAGCGTATGGAAAGTGGTGAGTAACGCCATGGTTTCCGTGGCGGACCTGTCGTTCGTGACCACTGCTCGGAATGCGGCGGCGGTTTCCGGCAGGGCGCGCGTTCAGCACAAGCGCGGGAGGTGGTGGGCCACTTGCCGGCGCCAGGAGGGCCAGTCGTGCGGGACGTCGTGCCCCCATTCGTCCAACTCACAGGCAATCCCCTTCCCCCGCAGTAGGCCCGCCAGGTGCCGGGTCGAGGCCAGGGAGCCGGTGGTGTCCTCCCATTGGCCCTGACCGACGACCAGCAGGACGGACAACCGCGAGCGCAGCCAGTCCAGATGCTCACCTTCGAGATGCGGGACGAAGTCGGTGGGGTTGGTGAAGTACGCCTGGGTTCCACGCTCCCCCCACGCGTTCCATGAGGACGGGTCGTAGTTGCCGGACAATCCGATCGCCAGCGGGAACAGATCGGCCCGGCGAAGCGCGAAGAGGATGGCGTGGAAGGCGCCCATCGAGACGCCGATCGTGCCCATGTCCTGGCGCCCACCGCAGTCGGCGTCGATCAGCGGCACAATTTGGTCCAGCACCCAGGCCTCGAAGCCCTGATGTCGGCGGGCCCGCTCCTCGAGCCCGATGTCCTTGTTCGACCAGGTCGCCCCATCGTGCGCGTCGATGCAGAACAGCTTCAATCGGCCAGCATCGAGTAGATCCCGTACGGCCTCGACCATTCCGTTGTTTTCGAAGTCGACCGCTCGGCCCTGCTCCGAGGCCATCACCAGGAACGGCCGGCCGTAGTGACCATGCACGATCAGCGTTCCCGAGCCGCCGAGAGACGGAGCCGGGACCTGCATCTGGTCGCGCCTGGTCACGCCGGCGACCACACGGTTGTGAGCAGATCCGTCAGCACCGGATGAAGAGCATCCCGCCAGGCGACATAGTTGTGTGCGTCCGGCACCTCGGCCAGCCGCGCCCGATATCCCTGGGCCAGCAGGGCTCCGGTCATCTGCCGGTTGTTCCCCAGGTTCTCCTCGGCGGCCCCGCAGGTCAATACGACCGGCACGGGACGCGGGTTGGTGGCCGGACGGCGGGTGGCCAGGACGAATCGGGTCAGTCGGGTGAACCGGGCAAAATCCCGCTCCTGAGGATCAAGCCTGCTGTCGAAGAACGATCCGGATTGCAGGAAGAGGCCGCCGAACGCCGGAGGGAAGAGCCGATGGGCGTGCAGCATCGCCAGTCCGCCCAGGCTCGCACCCATTGCCACGACCGGACCCGGTACGGAGGCCATGTCGGCGATCGCCGGCAGGACTCCTTCGACCAGGGCTCGCGCGTAGGCGCTATTCGCCGAGTACCACTCGTTGCGATCGCCGGGTGCCAGCAGGGCGAGGCCGAACGGGGGCAGGATGCCGGCCGCGATGAGCGCCCCCGCGTACTGTGTGAGGCCGGCCATCCGCTCGTACTCCGGCCCGTCATTGGCTATGAGCAGCGGCATCGGCCGGTCGCCAGGCGTGCCCTCCGGTGACCACAGGAGTACTTCAACCGGACCGCCGAGCCCGCGTGCGGGGACCTCGAGCGTGGCGTGCTGGCCCGGTAGGGCCGGTGCGGTCAGCCAGGCCGGCTCGGCGTAGCCGGGAAACTGGATCACCGACTTGGGGCCGAAGGCACCGGGCGTCGTCAGCGGGTTGGTCGGGTCGAGGACATCCTCGTAGCTGCCGTCTCGATGGACGAGGGTGAGTTTGTACTCCATCCGGTGCACGGGTGGACGGGGGAGGGTGAGCGCCCAGCCGAACCGGGAACGCCGGAAGTCCAGGAGTGCCGTTGTGGACAGGGACGGTGCGAGGCGAACGCCCCCCAGCGTCCGCTCGGCATCAGGAAAGCTGAACTCCACCCGGTCGGCATAGACCCGCGGTCCAGACTCTTCGGCTTGGACCGCGGTCACCACAGCTTCACAGGGGAAGCGGCCGGTGCTCGTAGGGCGTGGACAGGACAACCGTCGTACGGGTCGACACCCCCGCCGCGGCACGGATCTCCTGGAGCAGGATCTCGAGCTTCTCCGGGCTGGCCACTCGAACCTTGAGGATGTAGCTCTCCTCCCCCGCGACGGAATGACATGCCTCGATGGCCTCGAAGTGGGCCAGTCGCTCGGGGGCGTCATCTGGTGCGGAGTGGTCGGTCGGCGTGATGGATACGAAAGCGGTCAGCGGCAGCCCTACCCGGTCGGGGCGGACCTGGGCGACGTACCCGGTGATCAGTCCCTGCTTCTCCAGGCGCCGCACGCGCTGGTGTACGGCCGAGACCGACAGGTCGACCTGCTCGGCCAGATCTGTGAGGCTCATCCGGCCGTCGCGGATCAGGGCGGCCAGCAACGTCCGATCGACCTTCTGCAACTCACTCATGCGCGCCGCTGCTCATCGGCGGTCGCTGCTCCTGGGAGCCTTCGGCGCGCCGAGCGAGCGGGCGATCACCAGACGTTGGACCTGGTTGGTGCCCTCTACGATCTGCAGGACTTTGGCCTCGCGCATCCACCGCTCGGTTGGGTGATCCTCGACGTATCCTGCGCCGCCCAGCACCTGAACCGCATCCGTGGTGACCCGCATGACCATGTCGGTCGCGAACAGCTTGGCCATCGCGGCCTGCGGTCCGTACGGCTGGCCGGCATCACGGCGGCGGGCGGCATCGAGATAGAGCGTTCGGGCTGCGGCCACCTGGGTGGCCATGTCGGCCAGCAAGAACCCCAGCCCTTGAAAGTCCAGGATCGCCCGGCCGAACTGCTTGCGCTCCTTCGCGTACGCGATCGCGTAGTCGAGCGCGGCCTGAGCCACCCCCACCGCGCAAGCCGCTATCCCCAGCCGTCCACCGTCCAAGGCCGCCAAGGCGATCCGGAAGCCCTGGCCCTCGGCACCTAGCAACCTGCCGGCTGGTACGACGACGTCATCGAAGACGATCTGGGCTGTCGGCGAGGATGACATGCCCATCTTGTGCTCGGCTGGCTGTGGCGTGATCCCGGGGGTATCGGCGGCGACGAGCAGCGTGGATATGCCGGCGGCCCCCGGACCGCCGGTGCGCAGGAAGACGTTGTAGTAGTCGGCGACGCCGCCGTGGGTGACCCAGGCCTTCGTTCCGCGGACGCGGTAGTGCTCCCCGTTCCGAGCAGCGGCCGTCGTCAGCGCCGCGGCATCGCTGCCGGAGCCTGACTCCGACAGGCAATAGGCGCCGAGCAGATCTCCGCCGAGCATGCCGGGCAAGAACTCCTGCTTCTGCTCATCGGTGCCGAATGCGGCGGTCGGAAAGACCGAGAGGGTGTGCACGCTGACCCCGAGACCGACGGCCAGCCAGGCGCCGGCGAGTTCCTCGACGACCTGCAGGTACACCTCGTACGGCTGTGCACCGCCGCCGTACTCCCCTGGATAGGGAAGTCCGAGCAGACCGGCCTTGCCCAGGGTGGCGAAGACGTCGCGTGGGAAGCGGGCGGCTCGCTCGTCGGCGGCAGCGCGTGGCCGCAGTTCCCGATCGGCCAGATCAAGGGTCAGATCCAGCAGTGCGCCGGCCTCCTCGCTGGGGAGCGTACGAGATACCGACATGTCAGGCCTCGAGGGTGACCAGGTCGCGGTTACCGGTGTTCAGACGCGATACGCCGTCTGTCGTGCAGATGACGATGTCCTCGATCCGGGCCCCGTACCGGTTCTTGACGTAGATGCCAGGCTCGACCGAGAACGCCATTCCCGGCTCGAGCGGCATCTGGTTGCCCGACACGATGTATGGATCCTCGTGGACGTCCAGGCCGATGCCGTGTCCCGTGCGGTGAATGAAGTTCGCGCCGTAGCCGGCCTGGTCGATGATGGCGCGCGCGGTCGCGTCCACCTCCTCGGCTCGTACTCCGGGCCGGATGACCCGGCAGGCGGCGTCCTGAGCCGCCTGCAGCACGGCGTAGAAGTCCAGCACCTCTGGAGCGGCCCGGCCACCGGCCAGATACGTCCGGGTTGAGTCCGAGTAGTACCCGGCCCGGGTGATCCCACCGATGTCCACGACCACGACATCGCCGGTCTCGATGACCCGGTCGGACAGGAGATGGTGCGGGCTCGCCCCGTTCGGACCGGACCCGACGATGGTGAACTCCGAGCGCTCGTGCCCCTCGGCGACTATCGCTTCGGCGATGTCGCGGCCCACCGCACGCTCAGTACGGCCGGGACGTAACCATTCGGCCATCCTGGCGTGCACCCGGTCGATGGCCTGACCCGCCTCGTGCAGAGCGGCGCACTCGACGCTGTCCTTGCGCATCCGCAGCTGGGCCATCAGTGGCCCGGACAGTTCGAGCTTGGCCTCGGTTGCCGAGCCGAGTTGTAGGGCATGCTCGGCCCACATCCGATTGCCGATCCCCACGGTGCCCGGGGAGCCGATCTGGCGCAGGTGATCGGCCACCACAGCGAACGGGTTCTCCGTCTCCGACCATGGCCGCAGCTGCGTTGTCACCTCCGCAGCCGCCACGATCGGTGCCTCGAGTTCGGGTACGACCAGCACAGGCGCGCCCTGCGCAGGTACCACCAGGCACGTCAACCGCTCGCTCGGGTGGGCGTCATATCCGGTCAGGTAACGCAGGTCCGTACCCGCGGAGACCAGCAGTGCCCCCCACTCGGCTTCGGCGACGGCGCGCTGAGCGCGATCGAGTCGCTCAGCTGAAGGTGTACGACTTCCGGGCACCTGAGCAGCCTAATCGCCTGCCTGGACTGTCCTACAGTCTGATGCCGTGAGCCTGATGCTGCTGGACTCGGCCAGCCTGTACTTCCGGACCTTCTACGGCGTGCCGGACACCGTCGTGTCTCCGGATGGCATCCCGGTGAATGCCGCGCGGGGCTTCTTCGATGCGATCGCAACTCTGGTCCGGACTCGTCGTCCCGCCGAGTTGGTCGCCTGCTGGGACGATGACTGGCGACCGGCCTTCCGGGTCGAGGCCATTCCGTCGTACAAGACCCATCGAGTCGTCGACGCGGAGCCGGAACTCGGAGACACCCCGGACGGACTCGGCCACCAGGTGCCGATCATCGCCGACCTGCTGGAAGCGGCCGGCATCTGCCGTCTTGGCTCGCCAGGGTTCGAGGCCGACGACGTGATCGGTACGCTCGCCACGCAGGCCGCCGGGCCGGTCGACGTGGTGACCGGGGACCGCGATCTCTTCCAACTCGTCCGCGATGACCACCCGGTCAGGGTGCTGTACACGGCTAGGGGGCTGGGCAATCTGGAGACGGTCGACGAAGCCTGGATCAGCGCGAAGTACGGCATTCCCGGTAGGTCTTACGCGGATTACGCCGTTCTGCGCGGCGACCCCAGCGACGGACTTCCCGGAGTCAAGGGAATCGGCGACAAGACTGCCGCTGCCTTGATCTTGGCGTACGGGTCGGTGGACGGCATCATCGAGGCGGCTCGCGGCCGTGCGACACCGACCGGCGCGCTGACGGCGGGGGTGCTACGCAAGTTGGCCGCCGCGGTCGACTATCTCGCGGTCGCTCCCCAGGTGGTGCTCGTGCGCCGGGACTGCCCGCTGCCGGATGTGACGGCGAAGGTTCCGGCCGCACCGGCCGATCAGGACCGGCTCGCCGAGTTGGCAACCAGATGGGGCCTGCAATCCGCGGTCAATCGACTCCGTGAGGCACTTCGCTGGCCCTGAGCAACTGAGCCGGGATGGCCTGCCCGGTTACTGCTTCTCCTGCCAGGTGTAGTTGCCGTTCTCGTCGGTGATCTCGATGACGAGGGTGACGTCCTCGGAATCGTCGGTCGTCCCGGTGCACTCGTAGGTGCTGCTGACCTCGACCTCCATGTCCGCCGGACAGGTGAGGTTGATGCCGACACCCTCCTGATCCTCGAACTGCGCTCCGACGTCGTCCTGAACCGCCGTCTGGTCGAGCACCGTCTTGTTGAGAATCACGGTCGGAAGCAGAATTGCCAGGGCGAGCAGGGCGACCCCGACGAGTGCCAGGGTGACGATGAGACCGGTGTTGCGCTTCTTGATGGGTGGGCTCGGGTAGCCGGCGCCGTAGCCCTGGCCTGGTCGTTGCTGGCCCGGATAGCCGGCCTGCTGCCCTGCGCCATAGCTGGACGGGGCTCCGTAGTGCTGTTGCCCCGGCGAGCCACCGCCTTGGGGTGAGTAGCCCGAGGGGGTTTGGGCAGTGCCGTAGGCGCTCTGGCTTCCGTACTGCTGGGTCGGATAGTCGCCGCCATATGCCGCTGAGGGGCTCTGCGCAGCAGCACCCCTGCCGAACTGTTGAGTCGGCGCGGCGGTGCTCGAGTAACCGGAGCCCTGAGCGGGCGATCCAGCCCAACCCGAGGAGCTCTGCTGGCCCGCCGGTGGCTGCTGCCCCCATCCGGATGGAGACTGCGGAGCAGCCGGCGGCGAGGCATGCTCGCCGGTCACCGGGGTGGCACCGGAGCCGGATGGGACAGCCGGAGTCGCCGGAGCGGACTGTTGACCCCAGCCCGACGAGGACTGCTGACCGGCGGGGGTCGACTGCTGTCCCCAACCCGACGAGGACTGCTGCGCCGACGGCGAACTCGGTGGGGCCGAAGGGCTGGATGGTTCACCCCACCCGGGCGCGGCTGGCGTGGTCGAGGGCGGGATCGGGGGGGGCGAGTACGGCGACGGCGAAGTGGGTGCCGAAGGTGGCCCCCAACCAGACGCTTCCGACGGCGAGGTTGCTTGCGGTGCCCAAGCGCCGGCGGGTTGCTCCGCCTGCTCCGATGGCTGCTCCGCGTGGTCTGATGGCCGCTCCCGCTCCGACCGCTGTGCCGGCTCTGGTTGGTCGTCCGGGGGTCGCGGTTCGCCCCACCCGGACTGCTGTCCGCCGCGAGGCGACTGCGCGGAATCAGAAGATCCGTTCGGCTGCTGGCCACCGCCCTGGGGTGGGTAGGTCATCGGTGCTCCTCTGATCGGGCCGGTGCAGGTTCGCGGGGCTCACACATTGTGTACTACCGACGGGTCCCCCGCCTCCACCACGCCACGGCGCAACGCGGTGACCGCTCGCGCTGCAACACCGGCGACCCCACGATCGGAGCGGTCGTTGCCACTGGTCGCGACGGACAAATCGCGCACTCTGGCCAGCTGCCCGAGCAGGTCGATTAGCTGACGCATCCACCGGACGAAATCCCCGCCGGTCAGCTCCGTCCCGTCATCTCGCGCAGAGCGCAGGACGCTGTCCAGGGACTGTCCGCGCGCCCACCGAACGGTTGCGCCGGCGAATCCCGGGTCCAGCTCTCGGGTGAGTGACAGTCCGAACTCCGACTCCAGCGCACGCAGTCTTGCGGTGACCTCCTGCATGTCGGCCAGTCGCTCACCCAGCAGTGGCGATGGCGGCGACCAGACCGCTAAGACATCCCGGCGTTCCTCGTAGACCAGGGCGGACACGCAGGCAGCCAGCTCTGCCGGTCCTAGTCCGTCGAAGACCCCCTCGCGAAGGCATTCGGCCGTGGCCAGATCAGTCTCACTCCAGATCCGGGTCAGCCCGCGGCCGGCCTCGGACAACGCATCGGGCGGCGGCCCGCCGGTCAGGTAGCCCAGCTCTGTGAGCAGCTCGCAGATCCGGTCGAACGCACGGGCGATCGAACCGGTGCGCTCCGCGATCCGCGCATTCAGGCCGTCGACCTCACGCTGCAGCTGGCCGGTGCGCCGCGCCCAACGGGCGTGTTCCTCGCGGTCGGGACAGTTGTGACAGGGGTGGGCGCGCAGCTGCGCCCGGAGGCGGACGATGTCCGCGTCGTCGGCTGGCCCTCGTCGGCGGCGCCCGGTGATCTGTCGGGCGCCGAGATCGGATCCGGTTCGGGCAGTGCGCAGACTGGAGGCGAGATCGCGGCGAGCTACCGGGCTTCGGTGGTTGAAGTTCTTCGGCACCCTGATCCTTGCCAATGGACGCGCCGGAACGGGGAAGTCACTGCCGCTCAACCGTCCCGCCCACCGTTGCTCGGTCAGCACGAGCGGCCGGGGATCGGACAGCGGTGAGATACCCGGGTCCAAGACCACCGCCAAACCCTGGCGGCGGCCCTGCGGCACCCGGATGACGTCCCCCACCCGGAGCTGTTCCAACGCCCGCATGGCGTCTGCACGCACGCGCTGCGCGCCCTCACGGGAAACGTCGGCCTCCCGCTTGCCCAACTCGGTCCGCAGCCCATCGTAGGAGGCGAAGTCGCCACGATCGCAGCTCATCCCGGCCGCGTACTCAGCCAGGCGCTTCCGGTTCTCCGCCAATCTGCGGTGCAGCCCGACGGCATCCCGGTCGGCCTGGAACTGTGCGAACGAGGACCCGAGCAGCTCACGCGCCGCCACCCGCCCCAGCTGGGAAACCAGATTGGCGGCCATGTTGTAGGACGGCCTGAACGAGGACCGCAACGGGTACGTGCGCGTGGAAGCCAGCCCGCCGACCGCTGCCGGGTCGACTTCGGGGGACCACAGCACGACCGCGTGCCCGTCGATGTCGATTCCACGTCGCCCGGCTCGCCCGGTCAGCTGGGTGTACTCCCCCGCCGTCAATGGAGCGTGCTGGTCACCGTTCCATTTGGTCAACCGCTCCAGCACCACCGAGCGCGCCGGCATGTTGATGCCCAAGGCAAGGGTCTCGGTGGCATAGACCGCCTTCACCAGACCCCGCACGAACAGTTCTTCCACGGTCTCCTTGAACGCCGGAATGAGGCCCGCGTGGTGCGCGGCGACCCCGGCGCGGAGTGCCTCGATCCATTCCCAGTAGCCCAGGACGGCGAGATCCTCATCCGGCAGGCCGGCGCAGTGCTCGTCGATGACCCCGGTGATCTGCTCGCGTTCCTCATCGGTGGTCAGCCGTACTCCGCCACGCAGGACCTGGACCACGGCGGCGTCGCAACCCGCGCGACTGAACACGAATGTGATCGCCGGCAGCAATCCGTCCCGATCGAGTCGAGCGAGTACGTCTGCGCGGTGCGGCGGCCGCCACGGCTGGCGCCGCTCGTATCCGCCGTTCCGGTTTCGGTCCCGACCAGAGCCCCGCCCCCTGGTCTCGGTCGACCACAGCCGGGCGTGCGCATTGCGTACGGCCTGCTCGAGTTGCGGATTGAGCACGGGCCGCGCCGTACCGACCGAGCGCTTGTTGGTGGCGAACAGGTCGAACATTCGGGTACCGATCATCATGTGTTGCCACAACGGAACCGGCCGGTGCTCGCTGACCACGACCGCGGTGTTCCCGCGGACGGCGACCAGCCAGGCACCGAACTCCTCGGCGTTGCTCACGGTGGCCGACAGCGACACCAGGGCGACCGAGGCGGGCAGGTGGATGATCACCTCCTCCCACACCGCTCCGCGGAAGCGATCGGCCAGGTAGTGGACCTCGTCCATCACGACGAACCCCAGTCCGGCGAGCACGCCGGAGCCGGTGTAGAGCATGTTGCGCAGGACCTCGGTGGTCATGACGACGATGGGTGCGTTGCCGTTCTCGGTCCGGTCACCGGTCAGCAGCCCGACCTGCTCCCGGCCGTACCTGCCGATCAAGTCGCTGTATTTCTGGTTGGACAGCGCCTTGATCGGCGTGGTGTAGAAGCATTTGCGCCCGGTGTTGAGGGCGAGATGTACGGCGAACTCACCCACCACGGTCTTGCCCGCCCCGGTGGGAGCCGCGACCAGGACCCCGTGTCCCTCCTCCAAGGCCCGGCAGCCTTCGATCTGGAACGGGTCGAGGTCGAATCCGATCTCGGCGGCGAACTCGGTCAGCTGCGGGAAGGCCGCCCGCTCGCGCGCCCGGGCGTGGTTATCCGCATGGCTGGCCACAGCAGCAAGGCTATGACCCGTTGCGAGGACGCTGGCAGCGGATCCAGGACCCCGCGCGTCCCTGTACCGCCGCCGTAAGCAGGATGCACTCGCATTTCTTCACCGCAGACGGGGCAGTTCGGCTCCCGGCCACGTCATGAGCTCCGGCGAGACCCGGGTCAGGAGCGGGGCCAGTGCTGCAGGATGCGCAAGGCGCCCGGCTCGCATACTGCGGTCACTGGCAAGGTCGAGATCGGTTCTCCGTCGGCGTAGGCAGTGACTTCGGGGATCGCGTCGCTGTGCAGCGAGACAGACCGAGCGCGGAAGGTACGCACCGCCGGATGCGACAGGTGCCCCCGCGACGGAGGGTGGGAGTCACTCGGATCAGCCGCCGCCGGCTGACCCGGCCCACGACGGTGACATCAAGCAGCCCGTCCTGAGGGTCGGCCTGCGGACAGATCGGGATGCCGCCGCCGTAGGTGGATGTGTTGCCGACCGCCACCAGAGTCGCGAGTACGTCGACCTGTTCGTCGTCCATCCGCAGGGTTATCGGAACGGCCCGTAGCCTGCTCAGCTCGGCGAGCAGGGCCAGGTCGTACCGGCGCGGACCGTGCGGCCAACGCATCCGGTTGGCCCGGTCGTTGACCGCTGAGTCGAATCCTGCGCACATGACGCTGGCCCACAACTGCGTCTGGGAGCGGGCGAGGTCCACGCTGCGATAGCCGCCCGTAGCCAGGGCCTCGGAGATGCCGATCGCGGCAGGCACGAGGTCGCCGGGAAGTCCGAGAGCGGTGGCGAGGTCGTTGCCAGTACCTGCCGGGATGATGCCTAGCGCGGTCGGCGAACCGGCCAGCTCCTGTACTGCCTGGTGGCACATCCCGTCACCACCGACCACGACGAGGCCGGCATCCCCGCGCTGGACCGCTTCGGCCGCGATCGCGCGCATGGCTGGCACAGATCCGACGGTTGGCACGGTGACGGTCAAACCGCTACGGCGCAGCACGGCCGCGACCTGCTCAGCTGTCCCGATCGCCCTTCCGCGCCCCGCGTGTGGATTGACCAGCACGGTGAGCGCCATGCTCGGCATCAGCTAGCGAGCCGGCCCCGAACCGGGACCCCGCTCATTCCCGAGCACCTCCGGCGTCGGCGCCGGGTCCAGGATTGACGACGGCGGGTCCAGCGCCGGCTGATCGTCAAGTATCGACGGCGAGGCGTCCAGCGGCGATGCCTCGTCGTCACCGACATCATGGAACCCGGCAAGGGCGTCGCGCTTCGCCCGTCTCTTGTCCAGCACTCTGGCCACCTGGATGGCGCCTTCGAAGAGCAGGATCATCGGTCCGGCCATCGCCAGCATCGTGAACGGGTCCTGGGTCGGCGTGACGAATGCGGCGAATACCAGGGTCAGGAAGAACGCCCAGCGCCGGCTCTTTGCCATCAGCTGGTAGGACAGGACGCCGACGAAGTTCAGCATCAGGGCGATCAACGGCACCTGGAAGGACAGGCCGAAGGCGGTCAGGAGCAGCACGACGAAGCCCACATACTCCGGTGCGGTCAGAAGCGGGGTCACACCCTCCCCGGCGATCCCGAGGAGCAGGTTCAGGCCATTGCGCAGGGTTAGGTAGGCCAGCACTGTCCCGCCGGCAAACAGCAGGCTGGAAAGGCCGACGAAGATGACCGTGTAGCGCTTCTCGTTGCGCTTGAGGCCCGGCGTCACGAAGGCCCACAGCTGGTAGAGCCAGAACGGCGAGGACAGGATTACGCCGCCGATGAAGGAGACTTTCAGGCGAAGCAGGAAGCCGCCCAGCACGTCGGTGACGATCAACGTGCACTCCTGGCCCTCGACCTTGAAGCGCAGGTCCTCGGGAAGGTCGCAGTACGGGGCCTTGATGAAGTCGAGCAGCCCGTTGTTGTACCAGATGAAGGTCGCAACGGCACCGAGGAAGATGAAGGCGAAGGCCTTGATCAGGCGATTGCGCAGTTCCCGAAGATGCGAGACGAGACTCATCGTTGCTTCGGCGTTGTCCCGCTCGCGCCATAGCCGCAGGCGGCTGCGAAGAGGGCGTTTCGACGGGCCGGTCACCGGATCAGGGCTCCCTGCTCGACGGAATGCTCAGCGGACGACGGGCTCGCGAATGGGTTGCTGCTCGGCGGAAACCGCCCACGGCGATGTGAATGTGTTCAGTGCGGCTTCTCGAACTCCGGGTACGGCTTGACCTCCGTGGGCTCTGCGGAGACCGGCGGCGGTGAGGTTGCCGGGGGTGCGACCGGAGGCGCTGTGGGCAGTTGACCCCTGACCGTCTCGGCCTGGGCCTTCGTACGCACGTCGTCCTCCTGCATGCCCTTCATCTCGCCCTTGAAGATGCGCATAGAGCGGCCGAGAGAGCGCGAGGCGTCCGGGAGCTTCTTGTACCCGAACAACAGCAGGATGGCGAGAACGATCAATCCGATCTCGAGGGGTCCCATAGCTTCTCCTGTCGCAGTAGTGACCCGAGTCTACGCGTGCCGCCCGTGGCCGCGCGTCGTCTCGGTGCCGGCCTGCATTCGCAGCGTCTGGGCCCTGCGGATGCCCTCGGTGAGTTCCTGCACGTGTGGTCCCACCGCGGTCTGCGCATCGGCGAAGGCAGTGCGCAGTCGTTTCACCTGCCCGAACAGGCCGAAGCCGAGCACGGCGAGGAACAGCAGTGCGCCGACCCCGACGGCGATCCAGACGGTCAGCATCATGTGAGCAAACCTAGGCCATCTCCGGCTGGCTCCCGGGGAAGTCGTAGGCGACCAGCGCCAGCCGCGCTTCCTCGGCCACCTCGGCTGCCAGTGCCGGCGGGTCCAGCACTTGTGCCGCGCCGCCGAGCCCAGCCACCAACCGCCGTACCCAGGTCGTCTCCGACGAACGTAGGGTGACCAGCAGCCCGTCGCCGTCCTCGACCACACTCTGGCAGGGGTAATAGTCGGCGACCCAGCGAGCCCAGGGAAGCAGGCGCAGGCGTACCTCGACGTCGCCGGGCGAGGGCAGGAACAGGCCGCCGGAGATGTCCCGGAGGGCAACCTCGGATGGTGGCTGGGAGGGCTCGTCGAGCTGGGCGAGTTCCTCGATCCGGTCGAGCCGGAACATCCGGACACCTTCTGCTCGCCGGCACCATGCCTCGAGATACCAGTGCCCATCCACCAGGAGCAGGCGCATCGGGTCGACGGTCCGCTCGGTTCGCGCATCCCGGCCGGCCGAGTAGTAGGTCAGGTGGACCGCCTGCCCCGCCTCGAGCGCCCGACGTAGAACGACAAGGCGGGCATCCTGGCCGTCGACGGCGACAGTGACCGCCGCTGCAGCTTGGGCTTGGGATCCGGCGGCCTGCTCGATCTTGGCCAGTGCCCGGCTGACCGCGTCCTGCTCGACCAGACCGGGGGTGGCCGCCAGCGTCCGCAAAGCGACGATCAGGGCAACCGCCTCGTGAGTGGTAAGCCGTAACGGCCGGCTCATCCCTGCGTCGAAAGTCACCGCCACGTGGTCATCATCGAATGACAGGTCGATCAAGTCCCCCGGACCGTGACCTGGTAGCCCGCACATCCAGAGAAGATTGAGGTCCTCCCGCAACTCATCTGAGGTGATGCCAAAATCCTTGGCAGCCGCGCTGATCTCGATGTCTGGATGCGCTTGGAGGTACGGGATCAGGGCCAGCAGGCGCGGCACCCGATCGGCGCTGGCGGTCATGCGGTGTCCGCTCGGCTGGGCGTCGCGTACTCCGCGGGGGCTTCGGTCATCGCCGCCAGTCGGCGCAGCCGCCTGATGACCGCCTCGCGCAGTGCCGGAGGCTCCTCGACGAATGCGTCGACGCCGAAGCTGGTAACCCGGTCGGCCAGCGCCTGCAGGTCCGCGAGCGGAATCTCGATCAAGTCGGGGTCGTCGGCCGATGCCTTACCGGCCCGACGCAAACCCTCCGCCGCGCCTGGCCGTAAGCGGATCCGGGCCGTGACCTCGCTGGCCGGAGCCACCGAGGCGACCATGGCCACCAGATCGGTGTCGTCGGGTCGCTCGAAGGCACCGGCCGGACCGACGGCCTTGGGCCGACCCGTGAAGCGGCTCAGCCGGAATGCGCGGGGCGCTTGGCGTTCCAGGTCATAGCCGGCGACATACCACCGGCCGCGTCTGGCCACGACACCCCACGGATGGATCCGGCGCTGGGTCGGCTCCGAGCCGTCCGGACGTCGGTAGTCGAAACGCAGTTCCCGGCGTTGCGTCGCGGCGGCGAAGCAGGCTCCGAAGGCCGGCTCACCGGAGTCCAGCCGAGGCTCCAACGGGACGGCTGCATGCTCGTCCAGGCTTACCCCGGCGGCGCGCAACTTGTGCAGGGCGCCCTCGGCCGCTCCGGCAAGAGCAGCCGAATGCCAGAGCCGGGCCGCTAAGCCCACTGCGCCAGCCTCATCCGCCGCCAATGAGATCGCCGGCAACTCGTAGGCCACTCGAGCGATGCGGTATCCGTCCTCATCATCGAACGCCGACGTACGGCCAGTCTCCAGCGGTACGCCGATCTCTCGCAACTCGGCCTTGTCCCGCTCGAACATCCGCTTGAAGGCTTCTTTCGCCCGATCCGTGCCGTCGTCGGGCTCATAACCTGGTACGGCCCGGCGGATCTGTTCGGCGGTGAGGAAGTGCCGGGTGGCCAGCAGGCAGATCACTAAGTTCACCAGGCGCTCTGCACGGCGGGTTGACACCCTGTAACGCTAACCGAGCGGCCCTTCTCGGATAACCTGCCCATCCATGATCGATTGGCGTGTCGGCGAGGTGGCCGCGACCGGACCTGAATGGACGGGCGCCCTCGAGCTGGACGTCGTGGTGGACGGCGTGACCGTACGCGCGCTTGCATACCCGAAGCTCGTCGGCCGCCCGGAACCCGGTGAGGTGGTGCTGCTGAACACCGCGGCGCTGACTCTCGGCCTCGGCACCGGCGGGTATGCCCTGGTCGTTGCCATCCCTGGACGCCTTCCACCGGATGGGGACGGTCCAGGCCACCTGGTCAAGGGTCGCTACCTCCCGACGCAGGTCATGGTGTTGGGGGTCGACGAACAGGACTCCGAGCACCACCACATCCTGCGGGATGCCGAGTCACTGGACGGGATGCCGGTCGTGATCGCCGACCTGCACTCAGCGCTGCCGGCCATCCTCGCCGGGATCCGCCTCGACCGCCCGCGAGCCAAGGTCGCCTATGTCATGACGGACGGTGGGGCACTGGTGGCCTGGTTCTCCCGGACCCTGTCGGCCCTGGCCGATGACCTGGTCGGCACCGTGACCGTCGGCCAAGCCCTCGGCGGTGATCTGGAGGCGGTCACCGTGCACAGCGGTTTGCTGGCGGCCAAGTACGTTCTGGAGGCCGACATCGCGATCGTGAGCCAAGGTCCGGGGAATCTCGGAACCGGAACGACATGGGGGTTCTCCGGCGTGTCCGCCGGCGAGGCGGCAAATGCTGCGGCTGTTCTGGAGGGCCTGCCGGTGGGCGCACTGCGGATCAGTGACGCCGACCCCCGCTCGCGTCATCGCGGGGTCTCGCATCATTCGCTCACCGCATTCGGGCAGGTGGCCCTGACCGGCCTGGATCTGGCCGTGCCCGAGGGCCTGCCCCGTGATCTGCGGGACCGCGTAGAGGATGACCTCGCCGCGCAACCCAGCCGCAATCGGATCGTCTATGTCTCGGATCGCGGTTTGCCGAACGCCCTGGCTGCCAGCCCCATCCCGCTGTCCACGATGGGCCGAGGTCTGGCGGAGGACCCCTGGTACTTCCTGGCTGCAGCGGCCGCTGGCCGCCATGCCGTGTCCCTACTGACCTACTGACCAGCCTCGAACCGCTGAGGTCACATGCTCGCGATCAGCTTGTCGACGCGGTCGTCGACGGCCTTGAACGGGTCCTTGCACAGCACGGTGCGCTGCGCCTGGTCGTTGAGCTTGAGGTGCACCCAATCCACGGTGAAGTCGCGGCGCTTCTCCTGCGCCCGGCGGATGAACTCACCACGCAGCCGTGCCCTGGTCGTCTGCGGGGGCACGCTCTTGGCGGTGAACACCTCGAGGTCGGTGGAGACCCGACTGACCGCACCCCGCTTGTCCAAAAGGTAGTAGAGGCCGCGATCGCGGTTGATGTCGTGATAGGCAAGGTCCAACTGGGCTATCCGCGGACTGGACAGCGGCAGGTCGTGTCGGGCGCGGTAGCGCTCGATCAGCTGATACTTCGTCGCCCAGTCGACCTCCCGGTCGATCAGCGAAAGATCCTGGGAGTCAACCGCTTTGAGCGTCCGGCCCCATAGCTCGAGCATGTCCAGCAGGTCTCCCCCGAGACCCTCCCTGTCGACGAAGTCAGCGCAGCGGGAGTGATACTCGCTTTGGATCTCCAGCCCGGAGAGTTCGCGACCGTTGGCCAGCCGGACCCGACGACGACCGCTCATGTCGTGGCTGATCTCTCGAATGGCCCGGATCGGATTCTCCAATGTCATGTCCCGCAGCACGACTCCGGCTTCGATCATTCGTAGTACGAGGTCGGTGATCGTGACCTTGAGCAGCGTGGTCGTCTCGTTCATGTTCGAGTCGCCGACGATCACATGCAGCCGCCGGTACTTCTCCGCGTCGGCATGCGGCTCGTCGCGGGTGTTGATGATCGGGCGGGATCGGGTGGTCGCGGAGGACACGCCCTCCCAGATGTGCTCGGCCCGTTGGCTCACGCAATAGACCGCGCCTCGGGGGGTCTGCTGAATCTTGCCGGCGCCGCAGACTAGTTGGCGGCTGACCAGGAACGGGATGAGTACGTCGGCCAGGCGGCTGAACTCACCATGTCGGCCGACGAGATAGTTCTCGTGGCAGCCGTAGGAGTTTCCGGCCGAGTCGGTGTTGTTCTTGAAGAGGTAGATGTCTCCGGTCACGCCCTCCTCGTGCAGCCGTGCTTCGGCGTCGACCAGCAGGCCTTCGAGGATCCGCTCCCCCGCGCGGTCGTGGATGACCAACTCGCGCAGGTTGTCGCACTCGGGGGTGGCGTACTCCGGGTGCGACCCGACGTCTAGGTAGAGACGCGCACCGTTGCGCAGGAACACGTTGGAGGACCGCCCCCAGGAGACGACCCTGCGGAAGAGATAGCGGGCGACCTCGTCGGGCGAGAGCCGGCGCTGACCCCGGAAGGTGCAGGTCACGCCGTACTCGGTCTCGATTCCGAAGATCCGCCGGTCCACGAGGTCAGCCTATGCGCGAAGCGCGGTCATGCAGTTGCCCCGTCCGGCGCTGTGCCCTTGCCCGGCCGCGGCTTCGGTCGATTCGGCGCTGTGGCGTCGGAGTCGGGTTGCGGGCTGACGCTTGGGTCCGATTCGTCCGCCGGTGCTTCCGGCTCGGTCGGGGGCGCGTCCGGTTCGCTGGCCGGTGCGTTCGGTTCGGTCGCCGACTCCTCCGGTCCGTCATCCACGCGCAGTAATTCCCGCAGGACGGCACCGCGGATCCGCCGGAAGGTCCGTTTCGTCCGGCCGCGGTCCAGGACGGCTACCTCGAGGGTCTGCGGTGGCAGCACACCGGCGGTCGGAGCGCTGCTGGCGGCCGTACCGGATTTGGCGCTGCCGTTCGCCGCAGCAGCGCCGCTGGCCAGCGCCGAGGCGCCGAGCGCGAGCGCCTCTGCCAGTGGCAGCCGCGGTTGAAAACCCGAGCGGAGGGCGGCACTGACGGTCTCTGCGTGTCCCCCCATCACCACGAAGTCGGGCTCGTCGAAGACCGACCCGTCGAAGGTGAGCCGGTAGAGCTCGTCACGACGCGCGTCCTCACCCAGATCTGCCACACACACCTCGACCTCGTAGGGCTTCATCTGTTCGGTGAAGATCGCACCGAGGGTCTGGGCGTAGGCGTTGGCGAGCACGCGTCCGGTCACGTCGCGCCGGTTGTAGGAGTACCCGCGCACGTCTGCCAACCGGACCCCGGCCTGACGCAACGTCTCGAACTCGCTGTAACGCCCGACGGCGGCGAATCCGATGCGGTCGTAGATCTCGCCGATCTTGTGCAGGGTGGCGCTGGGGTTCTCGGCGATGAACAGGATGCCGTCTGCATAGGTGAGTACGGCGACGCTGCGCCCACGGGAGATCCCCTTACGGGCGTACTCCGAGCGGTCCCGCATGACCTGCTCGGCTGAGGCGTAATACGGCATTTGAGTCATCGGGTTTGCTCCTGGCGGCGCTGAATGACGTCGTTGGCCATCGCCGTGACAGCTTCCTCATCCAGGCGTTCGGTGCCCGCGTTGCTGACCACGAAGACCGAGGGCATCAGGCCCCGCACGGTGTCCGGACCGCCGGTCGCGGAGTCCTCGTCCGCGGCATCGTAGAGCGCCTCGATGACGGCATGGACCACCTCGTCCTCGGTCATCCGCTGGTTCCAGGTCTTCTTGAGACTGCCCTTGGCAAACAGCGAGCCGGACCCCACCGCGTGGTAGCCGCGTTCCTCGTAGATGCCGCCGGTCACGTCGTAGCCGAAGATCCGGCCAGGTTGCGATGCGGCCGGGGAATGCACGGCGTCCTCATCGGTGGCCGGATCGTCATCGGGTCGAACGTCGACCCCGGCGAACAGCGGTACGACCGCGAGCCCTTGCATCGCGGCGCCGAGATTGCCTCGGATCATGGCGGCCAGCCGGTTCGCCTTGCCGTCCAGCGACAGCGTCGTGCCCTCGATCTTCTCGTAGTGTTCGAGTTCGACTTGGAACAGCCGGACCAACTCGCCGGCGATGCCGGCCGTACCCGCGATTCCCACGACGGAGTAGCCGTCGGCGGCGAACACCTTGTCGATGTCCCGGGAGGCGATCAGATTGCCCATCGTGGCCCGGCGGTCCCCGCCCATCACCACACCACCGGGATAGCTCGCCGCGACGATCGTGGTGGCGTGCGGCGCCAGGCCGGCTCCGGTGCCAGCCGGCAGTCCCCGCGCGGGTAGTAGATGCGCCGCCTCCTGGCCGAGGAAGTCCACGAACGAGGACCCGGCTGCGCTCAGGTACCCCGCGGGCAACCCAGAAGAGCCCGCGCCCCTTTCAGCCACGAAACCGCCTCTCGCCCCGTTTTGCATGCCGACTCACCGGCAGACGTCCTCGCCGGACGCACTGACTGAACCCTACCTGCGGCCCGATTCGACTGCGGTCCGGTCGATCAGGGGGCGCTCAGGCCCCGATCGGGTGCCGCCATCGCTCGACTTCGAGTTCACCTCCGCGGTACGGGAACAGCTCGACCACCCGCGGCCATGTCGAGGGCAGAGCGCCACCCGGCGAGGCTGCGACCGCCGCTGCCGGTGACGTGGTCATGGTCCACGTGCGCGGCCGGCGCGGAGCAACAGATCGCACACAAGCCCTGTTGCTCAGCGAGTATCACGTCGGCATCGGCGGCGGTGATGCCATAGCGACGCTTCAAGTGGTAGGTGCGAGAGCCACCGATCTTGGCCAAGGAGGCTTTGCCTCGCGCGTTGTGGCAAGGTTGCAATAGGTGCGTCGACCAGTGCGGGCGTTCGATCGCGTACGTGGGAACTCATCGGCCGGCTTGATCTGGTCACAGTCGGGACACGCGCAGGGCCTGCAGTAAAAGGCGTGTCCATCAGCCTGCGCGTGGTCGCTGCTGAAGTCCCGAAGAGTGCTTGTCCTGCCCACAGTCTGGGCACCGTTTCATCGGCTAGCCACCAACAGGTCGACGACTACGGAGTTATCACTCCCCTCCTTTTTGCACATACTGGCGGACGAACTCCTCGCTGTTCTCCTCTAATACCTCGTCAATGTCGTCCAGGATCGCGTCGATGTCGCCGGACATCTTCTCGTGGCGTTCGCCTGCTGTCGTGTCGAGGCTGGCCTCGACCTCGGCCTCGTCTTCCTTGGCCCGGCTGCGCTGCTGTTGACCGCCGGTGTCCCGTGTCGCCATCGGTTCTCCTTCATCGCGCCAACCCGCCGCGGCGGTTTCGGTAGCCCCGACAGTACCCGCGGCTTCCGACGGCCACGGGCTCCCGAGGGCACGCAGCCACCCCTGGGTTGTCTCGACTCATTCCAGTTCTTCTCATGAAGTGAATAGGTGCTGACCGACGATGCAACCCGGCGGTTGCGTCAGCATGGCCTGCGGGTGACCCGGCCGCGGCTGGCCGTGCTATCCGTCCTGGACGAGGCCGCCGCACGTTCCGAGCACGTGGCGTGCCGAGGTCGCCCAGCGCGGGCGAGTCGTGCTCGGGTCCCTCTCTACGCAGGCGACCTACGACTGTCTCGGGGTGTTGACCACCGCAGGGCTCGTACGCCGAATCGACCTACCGGGCCATCCCGCGCGCTACGAGGCCCGAGTCGGGGACAACCACCACCCCTGGTCTGCCGGGTGTGCGGCGCCACGACCGACGTGGACTGCATGGTGGGAGCCGCACCCTGTCTCATCCCGGCAGACGACGCCGGCTTCGTGGTCGACGAGGCCGAGGTGACCTTCTGGGGCCACTGCGCCTCTTGCGTCGAGCAGTCGACCCAGTCTCGTGCGCCAGCACGGACCTGACCCGAGATCAATCCACACGTCAACTATGAGCCCTCCATCATCGGAGGCCTGCGCGAGGCCGACCACCGGCCCCGACGAGCAGGGCCCGGAGATTCGGGGCCGGCTGACCCGCAAGCGGATCTCGCGTACCAACGACTACCAACAGGCTGGCGAGCGCTGCCTGTTGTCCGAGGAGTTGGAGCGCGACGACCTCGTCACCAACCTGGTCGACGCGTTGAGTCAGTGCGATCGATCCATACGAGCGGGTCCCGCATACCGCCTGAAGTCAGCTGACCGGTGACAGACGACCAGTTGAGCGCCCCGTCGTGTCGTCTGTGACCGGGTTAGTCGTGCCGTCCAGATCGCGCTCGTCGTGGGACGTCGCGCACGGCTCAGCGCGCGCCGGTCAGACGATCGACGAGTTCTCGGGCGTCCACACAGGAGTCGAGCAGTTCGCCGACGTGCTCCCGGGTTCCCCGACGGGGTTCCAGGGTCGGAATGCGGACCAGGTTCTCTGCGCCCAGGTCGAAGATGACCGAGTCCCAGGACGCGGCGGCGACGCTCTTCGGATAGCGGCGCAGGCACTCCCCACGGAAGTAGGCGCGGGTGTCTGTCGGCGGCCGATGTGCGGCATCCACGACCTCGGCGTCGGAGACCAGCCGCTGCATCGCGCCACGAGCCAGCAGGCGGTGGTAGAGCCCGCGCTCGGGGCGTACGTCGCTGTACTGCAGGTCGACCAGGGCCAGGCGCGAGTCCCCCCAGCCCAAACCGTCGCGGTCCCGGTAGCCCTCGAGCAGGCGTAACTTCGCGACCCAATCCAACCGGTCGGCACAGGACATGGGGTCCCGTTCCAGGTCGGTCAGCACTTCGGCCCAGCGCTCCAACACGTCCTTGGTCTCGGGGTCGTCCACACCCATCCGGTGTACATAGGTGGTCGCCAGGTCGAGATAGACCGATTGCAGTTGTAGGGCGGTCATCCGGCGGCCGTCATGCAGTCGGATGAGCATCCTGAGTGACGGGTCATGGCTGACCGCATGCAGGGTCGAGACCGGATCCTCGACCCGCAGGTCCGTGCCGATCTCGCCGTCCTCGATCATGGCCAGGACCAATGCCGTGGTTCCGAGCTTGAGGTAGGTGGCGAGCTCGGCCACGTTGGCGTCGCCGATGATCACGTGCAGTCGCCGGTACTTTTCCGCGTCTGCGTGCGGCTCGTCCCTGGTGTTGATGATCGGCCGCTTCAGAGTGGTCTCGAGCCCGACCTCGACTTCGAAGAAGTCCGCCCGCTGCGAGATCTGGAATCCGGCCTTGCGCCCGTCCTGACCGAGTCCGACCCTGCCCTGCCCCGAGATCACCTGGCGGCTGACGAAGAACGGGATCAGGTGGGTGACGATCTCGGCGAAGGGGGTCTGCCGGCGCATCAAGTAGTTCTCGTGCGAGCCGTAGGAGGCCCCCTTGCCGTCGGTGTTGTTCTTGTACAAGCCGATCCCGGGCTGGCCGGGGATGCGCGCGGCTCGCCGTGCCGCCTCAGCCATGACCAACTCCCCCGCTTTGTCCCACAGCACACCGTCTCGAGGATTGGTCACCTCCGGGGTGGAGTACTCGGGGTGCGCATGGTCGACATAGAGCCGTGCGCCGTTGGTGAGGATCACGTTGGCAAGGCCGGGATCCTCGTCCAACTCGTTGTGGTCCAGGGCCGATGCCGGGGAGAGGTCGAAGCCTCGCGCATCGCGGAGCGGGGACTCCTCCTCGAAGTCCCAGCGTGGTCGGCGCAGGGTTGGTGCGTCGGCGACCGCCCAGGCGTTGACGATCTGGCCGGAGAGCAGGGTGGGGTTGGCGCCGGGCTCCCCGGGAACCGAGATGCCGTACTCCACCTCGGTTCCGATCACCCGATGAACGCTCATATGTTCAGCCTAGTTGCGCCGCGCCAGGTTCAACGGCAGCCCCAGCCGGATCTCGGGGGTGTTCAGGCATCGACGGCGCTACCACTCCTACGCCGGCCACCGCTGTCGAGGATGACGCACTGGACCTCGGGGTACGGCGCCCACGCCTCCTCGTCGGGTAGGTAGGCCCCGGCGGCGTAGCCATTCGGCACGTCCCTTTCCAGGTAGTCGACCACCTTGTCAGTGCACTCGTCGACAAACGGTTGGCGGGACAGCGGGTCGGTGGGGTACGGCGTCCCCGGTTCGGCTGCCACGTAGCGGCCGATCGGTTCAGCCTCGTGCGGCTGACTGCACGGCACTACGTCAAAACGGGTCTCCGGGCCGAACCAGCACTCGCGATAGGCCGCGGCATCTGGCCCTCGCATCGCCTGGGCCATCCGTCCAGGAGCATTCGCCGCTTCCGGGAAGCCGGTCCGGTACTCGACCACACAGGCCACCCACCGCGCCCCGGCTTCCCAACCGGCTTCCTTAGGGAGGTAGGCATACGCATCGGCCAGGAGATTGTCCTGCTCTCGAGCGCCCAGATAGGTGTTGGGCAACTGGAAGTCGCCGCAGCCCTCGTCGCTGTAGAGCAAGCTCCCCCAAGCATCGGAGCTCAGACCGTCGTCGGTCGGATACTCCCCGTCGAGTGCGACCGGGATGTCCAGGACCTTGGCGATCTCGCCCCCGTGCGGTTCGGTGCAGGGCAGCGTCGGTGGTGCACCCAGTGGCCCGGTTCCACCGCGCACGGTGTCCAGGCAGGTGCCCAGTTCCGGCGGTTGCACCTGTTCGAAGACCTCGAGAATCTGCTCGCCCCGCACGAGGGACGGCGAGGCCTGACCGCTGACCGTGGACAGGCACCCGGTCACCAGGGCAGGGACCGCCCCGAGCAGGACCGACATCTGGATCCGGTGCCGCCGACGTCTGTCCATACCTGGTGAGAGCCTGCGGGTCCGCTCCCGGTTCCAATGGCCACGACCCTTACAGGTACTGCCCGGTGTTCGTCGCCGTGTCGATGGCCCGCCCCGACTCGCTGCCCTTGCCGGAGATGAGTGTCCGGATGTAGACGATGCGCTCGCCCTTCTTGCCCGAGATCCGTGCCCAGTCGTCGGGGTTGGTCGTGTTGGGCAGGTCCTCGTTCTCCTTGAACTCGTCGATGCACGCGGACATCAGATGCCCGATCCGTACGCCGCGGGCGCCGGACTCCAGATGATCCTTGATCGCCATCTTCTTCGCCCGGTCGACGATGTTCTGGATCATTGCGCCGGAGTTGAAGTCCTTGAAGTAGAGGACCTCCTTGTCACCGTTGGCATAGGTGACCTCGAGGAAGCGGTTCTCCTCGAGCTCGGCATACATCCGTTCCACGGCACCCTGGATCATCGCTGCGACCGTGGCAGCCGGATTACTGCCGTGCTCGCCGAGGTCGTCGTCGTGGATCGGCACGCTGGTCGTCAGGTACTTGGTAAAGATGTCCCGGGCTGCCTCGGCATCGGGGCGCTCGATCTTGATCTTCACGTCCAGCCGCCCCGGACGCAGGATGGCCGGGTCGATCATGTCCTCCCGGTTGGATGCCCCGATGACGATGACGTTCTCCAGGCCCTCGACCCCGTCGATCTCGGACAGCAACTGCGGGACGATCGTGTTCTCCACATCCGAGGACACCCCGGAGCCGCGCGTGCGGAAGATCGAGTCCATCTCGTCGAAGAACACGATGACCGGCGTGCCCTCACTTGCCTTCTCCCGGGCTCGCTGAAAGACGAGTCGAATGTGCCGCTCGGTCTCGCCGACGTACTTGTTCAGCAGCTCGGGGCCCTTGATGTTGAGGAAGAAGGACCTCCCCTGGCTGCGGTCGGCGTCACCGTTGAGCTCGGCGACCTTCTTGGCCAGCGAGTTGGCCACCGCCTTGGCGATGAGCGTCTTCCCGCAGCCGGGCGGACCGTAGAGCAGGATGCCCTTGGGCG
>JALZDV010000343.1 GCA_030862345.1 Actinomycetota bacterium
CCGGGCGTCACGGAGATCGACGTCGACCTCGACACCGGCGGACTGACCGTCGTCAGCAGCCAGCCCCGCGTCGACGACAGCGCCGTACGCGCCGCCGTAGAAGAGGCCGGCTACCAATTGGCCGACAACTAGCTGGCTGGCTTCACGATCACCTTCTACGCCAACCTCCCCAATGCGTTCCGAGGAGAGCCGATGAGCTCCGCTACACACAACACGACCCGCAAGGCAGCGGCCGGCGGACAGATCGAGCTCGTGATCGGCGGGATGACCTGTGCCTCGTGCGCCGCCCGGGTCGAGAAGCGGCTCAACAAGCTCGATGGCGTGAATGCGACGGTCAACTACGCAACCGAGAAAGCGAAGGTCACCTATCCCGAGGGCATCGCGCCAGAGGAGCTGCTCGCCGCGGTAGAGGGGGCCGGCTACACCGCTGAACTACCTGCGCCGCCACCCACGGCTGGCGCCACTGGACTACCGGACATTGATCCGCAGGACCAGGTCCGCCCGCTGCGCCAGCGGCTGTTCATCTCGACCGTCCTGACCGTTCCGGTGATCGCGATGGCGATGGTCCCGGCGCTGCAGTTCACCTATTGGCAGTGGTTGTCCCTGACCCTGGCCGCTCCGGTCGTCATCTGGGGGGCCTACCCGTTCCACCAGGCCGCATGGACAAACCTGCGGCACGCCACCTCCACAATGGACACACTCATCTCGATCGGCACGCTGGCCGCGCTCGGATGGTCGCTGTACGCGCTGTTCTTTGGCAACGCCGGCGTCACCGGCATGACCCATCCCTTCGAGTTGACCATCTCTCGGATGGACGGCAGCGCGAACATCTACCTGGAAGCGGCGGCGGGTGTGACGACGTTCATCCTCGCCGGGCGGTACTTCGAGGCCCGGTCCAAGCGCCAAGCCGGTGCGGCCCTGCGGGCATTGCTCGAACTCGGTGCCAAGGAAGTAACTGCGCTCCGCGATGGCCGCGAGGAGCGGATCGGCGTCGACCAGCTCTCTCCCGGTGACCTGTTCGTCGTCCGGCCCGGGGAGAAGATCGCCACCGACGGCATCATCACCGAGGGTTCCTCCGCGGTCGATGCGTCCATGCTGACCGGCGAGTCGGTGCCCGTCGAAGTCGTCCCCGGCGACTCCGTGGCCGGCGCCACAGTCAACGCCGGTGGCCGGATCGTGGTGCAGGCCACGCGGGTCGGGTCAGACACTCAACTAGCCCAGATGGCCAAAATGGTCGAGGACGCCCAGAACGGCAAGGCGCAGGTCCAGCGCCTCGCCGATCGGGTCTCCGGCATCTTCGTTCCGATCGTCATCACCCTGGCCGCGGCCACGCTCGGTTTCTGGATCGGAACCGGAGCCGGCCTCGCCGCAGGATTCACTGCCGCCGTCGCAGTGCTGATCATCGCTTGCCCCTGCGCGCTTGGCCTCGCCACTCCAACCGCGCTGATGGTCGGTACCGGGCGCGGCGCTCAGCTGGGCATCCTGATCAAGGGACCCGAGGTCCTGGAGTCCACCCGGAAGGTGGACACCGTTGTTCTGGACAAGACCGGCACCGTCACCACCGGCCGGATGACTCTGCTAGATGTCGTTCCCGCCGCGGATGAGGACCGCGAGCAGGTGCTTCGCTTGGCTGGTGCTCTGGAGGCGGCCTCCGAGCATCCCGTCGCTCAGGCGATCGCCTCGGGTGCCGCCGAGCGTGGCGGCACCCTGCCCGCCGTCGAGGATTTCGTCAACCTCGAGGGCCTCGGTGTGCACGGGGCCATCGAGGGACACACCGTTCTCATCGGCCGCTCCCGGCTGCTGGCGGACTGGTCACAGCCGCTCAGCGACGACCTCGAGGCCGCGAAAGCCGCCGCCGAGGCGGACGGCAAGACGGCCGTCGGGGTTGGCTGGGACGGCAAGGCCCGTGGGATCCTGATTGTCGCCGACGCCATAAAATCGACCAGCGCCGAAGCCATCGGGCAACTACGCGACCTCGGCCTCAGTCCGGTGCTGCTGACCGGCGACAACGAGACCGTTGCCCGATCGGTGGCGGCCCGGGTCGGCATAGATGAGGTCTTCGCCGAGGTTATGCCGGCTGACAAGGTCGATGTCATCAAGCGCCTGCAAAGCCGGGGCAAGGTCGTAGCGATGGTCGGGGACGGCGTCAACGACGCAGCCGCACTGGCTCAAGCCGATCTCGGCCTGGCGATGGGCACCGGAACCGACGTCGCCATCGAGGCCTCCGATCTCACCCTCGTACGCGGAGACCTGCGGGCGGCGGCCGACGCGATCCGGCTGTCCCGCAGGACGCTATCCACCATCAAGGGAAACCTGTTCTGGGCATTCGCCTACAACCTGGCCGCTCTCCCACTGGCCGCCGCTGGACTGCTCAATCCGATGCTCGCCGGAGCCGCGATGGCCTTCTCCTCGGTCTTCGTGGTCGGCAACAGCCTGAGAATGCGTCGTTTCAAAGCACTCGCTTCCAACCGAGTCGACGGCGGCGCCGGAGTGGACTACCGCAGGGTCGGATCCCAACACGTCGACGGGGCTGTTGCCGAGAGCACCAACGCCACCCGCTGACTGCACGGCAGGCGAGTAGAGACAGAAAGATCCGACCCGAGAGACGGAGGTAGTGACATGACTGATCACCCGATGCACCAGCAAGATGAGCGCGACCCCGCGCCACCCGAGACCCAATCAGGGCGGGAACTCAACCGACTGGCCATCACCGCAACAGCGCACTGCCTCACCGGATGCGCCATCGGCGAGATCCTCGGACTGGTCATCGGCACTGCGCTGGGATGGTCCAACACGGCGACGATCGTCCTCGCGATCGCCCTGGCGTTCTTCTTCGGCTACTCCTTTACCCTCGTTCCGGTACTGCGGTCGGGACTTGCGCTCGGCGCGGCGGTCGGTGTCGCCCTGGCCGCCGACACACTGTCTATCACTGTGATGGAGATCGTCGACAACCTGATCCTGTTGATCATCCCCGGCGCGATGGATGCTGGCCTTGGATCGTGGCTGTTCTGGGGCGCCCTCGCCGTCGCCCTAGCCGTCGCCTTTGTCGTAACCGTGCCCGTCAACCGCGCACTGATCCGCCGCGGCAAAGGTCACGCCGTGGTCCACCAGTACCACCACTAGGGAACTCAGCAGCCGTCTGCCGGCCGGCGACCGCGCAGGCTCGCGATCGGAGTCAGTGCCAGGGGCCGAAGATCCGTTCCGCGGTAGCCGTCACGCTCTGGCACAGGAACCCGAGTTCAGTTCCGGTCAGCTTGGCCAGGGCGCGGATCGTGTACGGCGTGAGGTAGGGCGCATTGGGTCGGCCCCGGTAGGGCATCGGGGTCAGAAACGGTGCGTCGGTCTCCACCAGCATCTGGTCCACCGGTGTGATGGCTGCAGCCTGCGCAGTTGCTCGGGCGTTGGAGAAAGTGACGGTCCCGCTGAAACTCAGGACCAGCCCTCGGTCCAGGCAGTGCCGGGCGGTCTCGGCGTCGGAGGAGTAACAGTGCAGCACTGTCTGCTCCGGGGCGCCCTCCTCGTCCAGCACCCGCAGCATGTCCGCGTATGCATCGCGGGTGTGAACCATCAGTGCGATGCCGTGCCGTTTGGCGATGTCGATGTGCGCGCGGAAGGCCCGTTCCTGGATCGCCCAGCCGTCCGGGCTGGTCCGGAAGTGGTCCAAGCCCGTCTCGCCGATTCCACGTACCCGGGGCTGGGCGGCCAGCCGGTCGATCTCGGCCAGCGCCTCGTCGGTCGCCGCCCCGGCACCGGCCTCGTTCGGG
>JALZDV010000353.1 GCA_030862345.1 Actinomycetota bacterium
CCGCCCAGGTTGGAAGGAGAAGGGTGGACGCCATGACCGACTCCGATTCGCTCATGACGGTGCGGGCAATGCCGAGTCGGCCGATGAGGCCGTTGCGACAACTGCCATTCCCCGCCTATGGGGGATCGGTGACGCGCCGTGGCTCTGGGCTACCCGGATCCGGATCTTGTTCGTGATCGACGGCCGGATCAACGAGGGACACAGCGAGGAGGACTTCGGTCTGGGGCCGGTCCTGGACACGCTGCGCAATCGCTGGTTCGCCTGGTGGGTCCTGTTCACCGTGGACGTCGTGAAGCGTGATCCGCCCACCTCCTTCCGATTTACCCAGGAGGGTTTCAACATCGACGCGTACGACCAGGTCTGGTTCTTCGGTGACTGGCCGGGCCTGGATGCGAACCTGCCCACTGCCGGCGATGACCTCATCGGTCGGCCGGATTACTCGCCGATGGCCGACGACGAACTCAGGGTCCTGGCCGAGTGGATGGAACGTGGCGGCGGTGTGTTCGCGGCCGGTGACCACACGCTGCTGGGCGCTTCGATGTGCTCGCGGATCCCCCGGGTACGGACCATGCGCAGATGGACGCGCGCCCAGGGCGTCCCCGAATTCGCCAACGCGGCCCGAAACGAGACGCTCGTGCACTTCACGCACCCGCTGGCCGAGGAAGGTGACCGCTGGCCACAGCAGATCTACCCGGTGTATCGGGTCGACCCCTCCGTCCCCTGGCTGGCGGGGAGAAGTCCGCATCCGCTGCTGTGCGGAGAGAAGGGGGTCATCGACCATTTCCCGGATCACATGCACGAGGGTGCTGTGTTCGAGGACGATGACGTGTTGCTGGACCAGCCCCTCGGGATTGCTGGGTACAACGGATTGGAGTACCCGGAAGTCCCGATCGTTGTTGGCCCGACCGCCACGGCCGCCGCATCTGGGGCGTTTCGCGTACCGGAGCCGTTCCGCAACCGGCCAGTTCCCCATGTGGTCGCCCACGGGTTGACGACGAACCGGGAGTCCACGCCCCGGCGGTTCGGGATGATCGGTGCCTATGCCGGCGATTCGGTCGGGCTCGGACGAGTCGTGGTGGACTCGACCTGGCACCACTGGTTCAGCATGAACCTGGTCGGCTTCCGCGACGAGGCACCCAGCCTCTACCGGGGGATGCAGAACTACTACCGAAATGTCGCTCTGTGGTTGGCCACACCGGAGCAGCGCGCGTCGATGCTCTTCGCGGCGACCTGGGGCACCCTGGTCGGCAAGCATCCGGGGGCGTTCAGCCATGCCCTGACCATCTGGGAGCTCGGCGAACGAGTTGTCGACGTGATCGGTCGGACCGCTCCGCAGTGCATCGTCTCCGAACTGGCTGGAGTCTTTGCCCGACGGCGACCGACCGAGGAAAAGGCCGCGAAGGGCCGGGTCGAAGGACCTCGCCTGACGCCGACAGCTGACCTGGTCAACCAGGCGATCGTCGGCGGCATCGCCAGTGGACTGCTTGACCTCGCCCACCACCATTTCACCGAACGGGCGTACGGGCGGGAGACTGCCCTCGACGAGGAGGCCATCCGCCAAGGGGCGCTGGATGGCGTCATTGCCGGGACCCGCGCGCTCGCCGACGCGGTGACCGAGACCGCCGCAGAACTCGTCGATCTGGCGACCGGGTTGAGCGAGCCCGTCGGCGAGATTCGCGTCCGTGACATTCCGATCGGCGCCGGCTACGTCGACCAAGTCTCCGACGGCGCAGAGGGGACGTGACTGACGGCTTCGGGGTTGTCGGCGTTCGCTTCAGGTCCGGTGACCCAACGAAGGTGCGCCAGGTCAGCTTGAGCGATCCCCGAGTTTCCGCGCCTTGTCGGCAAGCTCTTGGACCTGCTCGGTCACCTGCCCGGTCACCTTGCGCAGGCGCGCGTCGAGGGTCCGCTCATGCCAGTCCGAGTGCGCAGTCTTGTCGCCCATCAGCGCGCCGCACTCGGGGCACGTTTCCGGGGCCTTCGCAATCTCATCCATGCCCTGATGGTAGCCGCGGAGGGAAGGGAAGCTTGCGAGACTGTTCGAATGGAGCGGCACGCAGTCATGGCCTGGGTGGCCTCGTACGAGAGAGCATGGCGCGCCGGGGATCTGCAGGCGGTCGAAGGCCTGTTCACCAGTGACGCGAGGTATCGGCCCTCGCCGTACGAGGAATCCGAGGTCGGCCACGAGGCGATCAAGGCCTTCTGGCTCGACGACGAGGGCGAGACCTTCACGATGTCCGCGACACCGGTCGCCGTAGAAGATGCAACGGCCGTCGTGCGGGTTCTGGTGCACTACGGCGAACCAACGAGCCAGGAGTACCTCGATCTATGGGTGCTGCACTTCGCCGAGGACGGACGCGTCGACGACTTCGAGGAGTGGGCGTACTGGCCAGGCAAGTCGTACTCAGCCGGCGGCGATTGACCCCGACTGCGTCAATGCCAACGTTGCAGCAGGTCGGCGAGCCGGCGAGGACTGCGGGCTCTGCGTGGATCAGGCGCGACCGGAGCGCCGGCTGGTGATGTAGCGCACGGCCCCGAAGACGGCTACCGCGGCGCCGACGGCGATCACCACATCGAGCAGGACGATGGATAGCTCACCTCCATCGGAGAAGCCGGCGATGGCGTACGAGCCATGCATCAGCACCAGCAGTACGCCAGCCACCGCGGCCCAGATGTGTGCCGGTAGACCGAAGGGCCACACCAGTGCGGCACTGAGCAGGAGCAGTGGACCGACGACAAGAGCGAAGCCGGCGTCCTGTCCCGCCCTGACCGGGATGATCGCCAACACGCCAAGGGCGGCGATGACCAGGCCGATCGCCGTTGTCCGGGTGGACTGCGGACGGGTGATTGTGGAAGACGTGCTCATCGAAACCTCCGGTAGTGAGTGGGTGCCTCGATGCTCGGCTCGACGTGGTCCCAGGCACCAGTGGCCGGTGTCCCGCCGTACCCGGGAAATTTGGGACGCCTCAGCCGGGACGCCCATCGGTCCCGAGGCCGGCCTCCCGGGCGCGGACGATCGCCTGTGCCCGGTCGGCCACCTGAAGCTTCGAGAAAATCACCGAGATGTGGTTGCGAACTGTCTTGGGACTTAAGCCCAATCGGTTCGCGACGGTCTTGTTGTCGAGCCCTTGGGCGATGAGCTGAAGGACCTCGAGTTCGCGGTCGGTCAGCTGCGGGAAGGCCTGGCGTGGCAGGTCGAGGGTTGGGGTTGAGAGGTATTCCATCAGCCGGCGAGCGATTGCTTGACCGAAGATCGCCTCCCCGCTGGCAACCGCACGCAGGGCCCGCAGGATCTCCGCGGCATCTGCGCCCTTGAGGAGGTAGCCGGTTGCACCGGCGCGGACGGCGGCGAACACCGAGGTGTCGTCCTCGAACATGGTGAGTACCAGGATCCGGACGGATGGCGCCGCTGCGACGATCCGTCGACAGGCCTCGACGCCGCTGATGCCAGGGAGCTGCAGGTCGAGCAGGACGACGTCCGGGCGGTGGGAGACGGCGAGGTCGACCGCCTCCTCTCCGGTGGCCGCCGCCGCGACGACGTCGACGTCGGGGACCGACCCGAGCAGTGCCCGCAATCCATGCCGGAACACGGGGTGGTCGTCGGCGACGATGACGCGTAGGACGCTCATGAGGTCGGCGTCATCGGCAAGATGGCCGTGACTCGGGTCCCGCCGGGGTCCGCGGGCAGGATGGCTATGGAGCCACCCAACTCCGCGGCGCGCTCCCGCATCGATACGGTGCCAACCCCCGCCGACCAAGCCTCGACTCCCACGCCATCGTCGGACACCTCCAACTGCAGCGCCTCGTCGCAGGTGATCCGGAGACGGCAATGCTGGGCACCCGAATGCCGTACGACATTGGTCATCGCCTCCAGCGCTATCCGGTACGCCGCGGTCTCCACGGCGGCGCTGAGAGCCGGAAGCTCCTCTGGAGCCTCCACGCTGAAGTGCACGTCCTCGCCCTCGCGGGTGGCGAGCATTTCAAACCGCTTGGCGTTGCCGCGTAAGGCGTCCACCAGTCCCAACTCGTCCAGGGCCGGAGGCCGGAGCCCCTCCACGAGCGTCCGGATGTCCGCTATGGCGGACTTCACTTGCTCCTGAACCGGTGCCAGTACGGCTGTTGCGGCCGACGGGTCGTCATGCATGAGCCGGCCGGCCGCTTCAACCCCGAGTGCGACCCCGGCCAGCGTAGGCCCGAGGCCGTCGTGCAGATCCCGGCGCAGACGTCGCCGTTCCTCTTCACGCGCGCTGACCAACCGCTGTCGGGAACGCTGTAGATCAAGGGTGAGCCGGTCGGCGTGCAAGGCCGAGCCTGCCTGGGCGGCCAACGCCTCGAGCAGGCCACGGTCGCGTGCTGGCAGCGGCGCGCCCGGCGTACGACTGCCTACCGCCAGTGCGCCGAGACACTCACCTTGATAGGTCAATGGAAACACCGACAGAGTCTCTGGTTGCTGCCCCGATGCGGCAACCGCAGGGTCCTCCGCCTCCGGGTCGAGGTGCACCGCCACGTACGGAAGCCGGAGGGCCGAGGCGACCGTCGAGACCAGCTCAGACATGGTCTGTCCAGGGGTACGGACCGCTGCCAGACGCTGTCCCAGATTGGCCAGCAGAGCGTACGGGTCGTGGCGGTCGCCGTACATGAGCCGGTTGACCCAAGTCTCCAGTTTGGCACGCAGCGGCAAGAGCAGGAGCGCGACTACTGCGGTGGCCGGTAGCGCCGCCTGCCAGTCGTCCCAGTCCTGCACGAGGTTGCCTGTGAGCGTCACAATGGCGACGTAAATGGTCAACACGATGGCGGAAAGGCCGCCATAGACCAGGGTGCGGTTGACCAGGAAGTCGATGTCATAGAGCCGGTAGCGAAGGATCGCCACACCGGTGGCCACCGGCACCGTCAAGGCGGCCAGCCCCAACAGCAGGTCGCGGACCACCGTCGGGCGATCGGATGCGGTGACCAGAAACGACGCGCCGACCGCCGCGAGGCTGACGGCAATGGCCCAGAAGAACCACAGGAGCTGCTGGCGTTCATCGCCAGTCGATCGGCGTAGCCGCATGCCGAGGGAGGCAAAGGCGCCGACGGCGGCGACTGATACGCCGACCAGCCCGACGGGAAGCAGGACCCCTATGCCGGTCAACGGCTGATCGCTCTGCTGGCCGAGAAGCGCGACTCCACGTACCGGCCAGCTAACGACGGCCCACGCCAAGAACGTGATCGAGATGGCTCCGGCGGCCAGCCAGCCCAGCCACCGCCAACGCGGGCTCGGTGGTCGGCCCGTGGGGAACAGCAGTGGCAGGAGCGTGACAAGCAGGGCCAGGGCGGGAAACCAGGTGATGTCCGCGAGCCAGGTCGCTTCAGCCGCGGCAGGCAGTTGCCTCGGTCCGGTCAAGCCGTACAGCCCGTACTGCTGTGCCGACACGTTGACCGCCTGCAACAACCCCACCGCACAGAACAGCGGCCCGATCGGATTGTCCGGACGGCGCCAGGTGACTACGGAGCCGACTCCGGCGAACGGGGCTACCAGAAGGGCGAGAACCACCGCGGCATCCCGCAGACTTGACCGGCCGTTCGCTGCGGCCAAGGCGAGGGCTGCCACCGAGAGGGCTACCGATGGAAGCCCGAGCGTGGCGGCACGAACCCATCCCTTCGGCCTCACGGCTCTCCCCTCTGCGCCGGTTCGGCGCTAGCCGCGAGTATGCGATTTCCCGGCGTCCCGGCGGTATAGGGCACCGGTCCCACTCACCGGGCATCCAAGTACTCATCCCTGTCGGCTCCTTCTAAACCCGCGGAGGGGTACCCGCTCGGGCATCGAGGGCGATTACCACACCACCAGGTGTTGCAACGACCGCTTGAATCCGCCACGTAAGGCTCGGTCGGCGCCGATTTGTGGGATCGCCCGATGCCGGCCGCCCGGCCACATCGGGCGGCTGGCGGGTAATCTGCCGGAGTGCGCGGGGCAGCGACAGCCGAGGTGGAGGAGCCGACTGCGCTGCTGCAGTTGGCTGACGAAGCTGTGTCCGTGGGCGACCTGGACGCAGCCGTGGCCCACCTGTCGAGGGCAGTTCATCTTCTGACGGCTGCGGGCAACAAATGTCAGGCGGCGATGGCCTGCATCAGGG